>NZ_JABXHF010000015.1:0-63875 GCF_013393565.1 Virgibacillus sp. | reverse complement strand
TAAAAATAAAACCGACTCCGAATTTTTTGCAAAACGAGAAAAGAATGCAAATCTATCGACAAAGAGTAAGTAAGAAGAATTGGCAATCTACGTGGAAGAAGCTAAAGATTTATGTAACATAAAAACAATAGAAGCCCCTTTTATTTCGCATCTTGTGCTTATCTGTTACATTACATATAGGGGTATTTTATGATATATAACTACTTAATCGATAATGAAGCAAGGAGAGGAAACAATGTCAAAGGAATTTTGGGATGAAAGTTTCTCAGAAAATGAGTTTGTGTATGGCAAAACAGCAAATGCGTTTATTCGTTCCATGAATGAGATGCTTGCAGCAGGTTTGAAAGTAGCCTGTTTTGCAGAAGGGGAAGGTAGAAATGCGGTATATTTAGCAGAATGTGGGCATCATGTAACAGCATATGATCAATCCACGGTAGGGCTTAAAAAAACAACCCAACTAGCTCAAGAAAAAGATGTAGCTGTTCAAACCGTAGTTAAAGACCTTACCACAGAAAGCGTACCTGTGCAACAATATGACGCTGCTTTTATGGTGTTTGGGCATGTTCCTAGAGAAAAGCAAGTCTTTTTTATTAATAATATGTTGAACTCGCTCAAAACGGGTGGCTATCTCCTATTCGAAGTTTACTCGGAGGATCAATTAGCATATAAAAGTGGAGGGCCAAAGGAGAAATCGATGTTATATCGTCCTGTAGATATGTTGAACTGGTTAGATGGTCATAAATGGATTCATTTTTATTATGGAGAGGCCGAACGACATGAAGGAAAGAGACACTCAGGTCTGTGCCATGTTGTGCAAGTAGCCGTTCAGAAAACAGCTCGGTAGGTTGGTGAGGGTTAATGGATAACACACTGACTGAGCTTGTGTTATCCATGTGTTATTTCCTTTGCTTCAACGATAGAAAAGCTGGAATTTTGGGTTTTATTCCGAATACTGTAGTAAAATTACTCCTTCAAGATAAGTCTAAGAGGACGATAAAAGAAACTAAGTTCCTAGGATATTTAGATCACCGCTATACTATAGCAAAGGGTAAAATTTTTTAGGAGTTAAAGTTTAAGAAAATGGAAGAATTACTCCATAAAGATTTCGTGACAAATGGTTATTCGCAACAGTGAGGGATAAATCCCCCACTGATGGAAGATCACTTTATTTCCAAATGTTAATACCAGCTTCAAAACAGAATAGAAAAAAGTTACGAAGCGCTCATATCTGCCGCGGGGCCAAAAACCTCATAATGGATATCTGCATCGTCTACATGTAACTGTTTGAGGATAAGCAATGTTGTTTGCATAAACCCTTTTGGACCGCAGAAATAAAAGGATGCATTGGTAGTTGGCAGAACAGAGTGTAGCCAGTTGTAACTGATATAGCCATTTACATCACATAGATGCTCGTTTTCAGGTTGACTATATAAAGTATAGCTTGAAACATTTGCATGTTGCTTACTAATCGTATTTACACGATCCTTAAATGCGTGATAATTACCTGATTTTGCAGCATGAATAAAGACTACTTTTCTATTCGGTTGTGTATGAATGACTGTTTCCAACATGCTCATCATTGGTGTTATTCCTACTCCGCCACTAAGGAGCACGATAGGTCTGTTATCGTTTCTATTTAGAAAGAAATCACCAGCTGGCGCTGTAAGTGGTAAAACACTTCCTTCGTTCACCGATTCGTGTAGGAAATTGGATACCTTTCCGTTTGGAGTTTTGGCATCACCAGCTTCACGTTTAACACTAATTCGGTAGTGATCTTTGTTAGGTGATGTAGATAAGCTGTATTGGCGTAGATGGGTGTAAGGTTCTTCTGGAATCTCTGCTTTCAGCGTGATATACTGCCCAGGAAAAAAATCAGGAATGGCAAGGCTATCTTCAGGTTGCAAATAAAACGATGTAATGACGTCGCTTTCTTTTATTTTTTGAATGACTTTAAAATTACGGAATCCTGTCCATCCACCAGTTTGTGCTTCAGCTTCTTCATATAGCTGTTGCTCCATGTCGATAAATAGTTGCGCAATCATACCGTATGCTTTTTCCCACGCAGCAATTATTTCATCACTCGCTACATCTCCTAAGACATCTTTCATCGCTAATAATAAGTATTTCCCAACAATCGGATATTGTTCTGGTTTTACGTTTAAACTTCGATGCTTATGGGCAATTTGCCGGACGTGAGGTACGATTTTTTCTAACTGGTCAATGTTTGCTGCAGCTGCGTAAACCGTATTGGCTAATGCGATAGGTTGATCGCCACGTCGTTGATTCGTTTGATTGAAAAGGTGATTTAACTCGGGGTGATTGCTTAACATAAGTTGATAGAATCGCTTTGTAATAGCTGTCCCTTGCTTTTGTAAAATTGGAACTGTAGCTTTAATCAATTGCTTATTTTGTTCATCTAATTTGGTTTTTGCCGTTGTTTCCATAAAAAATCCTCCCATACAATAAAGATGTATTTTAAATACATCTTTATTGTATAATGAAAGAAAACGATATAAAACCTCTTACATCACATTTGTGTTACAATATTGTGAAAAACAAAAACCATTATATAGCAGGTGACATAATGAATCTTAAAAAATACACCGACTTCTCCCTTCGAGTATTAATATTGGCTGGAATGAAAACAGAACAGGAATTAACCACGATTAAGGAAATTTCTACTGTTTATCATATATCACAGGAGCACTTACGAAAGGTCGTTCATAACTTGACGAAACTAGGACTTATCCAATCCATTCGTGGCAGGCATGGCGGTCTCCGTTTAGCAAAGCCAGCGGAGGAAATCAACATAGGACAATTAGTTCGAACATTGGAAGATGATTTTGTATTATTGGAGTGTTTTGACAAGGAAACGAATCACTGTGTTATTTCGCCGGCGTGCACTTTAAAACATGCACTAAATCAAGCATTAATGGCTTTTTTTCAAGTGTTAGATGCATATACATTAAAGGATTTAATCCATAATGAACAAGAATTGCGTAAGCTTATGGGTATATGATGTTTTAATTTATGATTTTCGGGAAAAAGTACTTATGTAATATTCATAAAGGAGGAATCGTTTGTGAGTAAAAGAATTGCGACTGTCATCACAGATATGTTTGAGGATGTAGAATATACAGACCCAGCCAAAGCTTTTCAAGATGCTGGACATGAAGTAGTTACAATTGAAAAAGAAAAAGGGAAACAAGTAACAGGGAAAAACAACCAAGTTACCGTTACGATTGATTATGGAATTGACGATGTTAATCCGAGTGACTTTGATGCGCTGTTTATTCCGGGTGGTTTTTCTCCTGATATGCTGCGTGCAGATGAAAGGTTTGTCACATTTGCCAAGCATTTTATGGATGAGAAAAAACCTGCCTTTGCCATTTGTCATGGTCCACAGCTGTTAATTACAGCGAAAACATTGGAAGGAAGAAAAGCAACTGGATTTACATCCATTCAAGTGGATATGGAATATGCAGGCGCCAAGGTTGTAGACGAAGAAGTAGTTGTTTGCCAAAACCAACTCGTTACAAGTCGCCAGCCAGATGACATTCCGGCTTTTAACCGTGAGTCTTTAAATATATTAAGATAGGTATAAAAAATAAGTCCTCTTGCAGTAGAGGGCTTATTTTTTAGCACATAATAATGCTTTGAAAATTTGATGCTTTGGGATAATGAAATAACAGAATAAGCCACGTCCGGCTCCACAGCCCAGAAACTAGCACTTTACGAATCGGCCTATGCTAAGTCTAAGTCATGATTCCTAAATCTTTAGTTGTTTCGTGCCACTCTCTACGTTGCTAACCGGGCGCTTACGCTTTTGTTCCACTATAGGAAAGTATAAAAGCTTTAAGGTTTATAGTATAAGAAAAACAAAGGCTGCGCTAGTAGACTTGGCGACAGCCAAGTTTTTCTAATAAAGCTCATAGTAATAAGAAAACTTCCAATTGCTTCAAGACAGAGAATGTGGAAGCTTTTTCGGCATTCATCGTGTAGTCCATGTTTTTTAATGCTCCATGAAACGAAGCAAAAGTTAGCGTGTACGGTTATTCTAACTTTGTTATCGTAAATTGATCTTGTAATAATAACCAATTTTGCGGGAAGGCAAGCCCTAGTTTCCAATAAGAAATGCCTAACAACCCTAATTCTTTAATTAAATTAAACTTTGCCTGAATCGACCTTGCATCCTCAAACCATACTTCATGTCTTGTCCCTGCCTCATCCGTATAGGTGAAAAACGGTGCTTGTGCTCCTTGATCAAACATAATTTCTGCATTATTTTCTCGCGCAATGGTAATGGCTCGCTGTGGACTGACTGCTTGAGCGGGTTCTCCGTTATCAGCAGCATAAGGCAATGTCCAGTTATAACCATATAAGTTTTGCCCTAATAAGATTTTGTTCGCTGGAATTACTGTGAGTGCATAATCTACTACCTTTCGTACTTCATTGATAGGTGAAACAGCTAATGGTGGACCATACGTATATCCCCATTCATAGGTCATTAAGACAACAAAGTCAGCAACCTCCCCATGTACTGCATAATCATGTGCTTCATACCATTGTCCTGGTTGATCAGCTCGTGTTTTTGGTGCTAATGCAGTGGACATTAATAAGCCTGCTTGAGACAGCCTTTTCTTTGCTTTCCGTAAAAATGCATTATATGCTTCACGATCTTCGCTTGGTAAAAATTCAAAATCAAAATGGACATCCTTATACCCTTGTGTAGTTGCTGTATTAATAATATTATCAAGCAACGTATTTTGTACGCTTTGTACGGTTACGATAATATGACCAAGTTCCGGACTGAACTCTCCTCCTTCTAGGTTGGTTACAACAAGCATTTTTGCTACATTATTTTGTTCAGCAATTTCAGCTAGACTATTTAACGGCGGTGGTGTTAGACTGCCATCGCGGCCTACACGGTAGCTGAAAATAGCTAAATAAGTTAAATAAGGCGCTGCTTTTCGAGCAGAATTCTTTAGGGTTTCTGACACCGTATCGCCGGAAGGCTCAATATATGCATTTGTCGTGATTGGGGTCTTAGGTGCTGGCGGAATATATAATTGAAATCCCACTGGTATTATATTTCCTGGCGAGATTCCGTTTATTTGTGCTAAGGTTTCGAGAGGTATGTTAAATTGTTGGGCAATGGAAAATAAACTATCTCCAGGTTGAGCAAAGTAAAATTGTCCAATAATAGGAATGACAAGCGCTTGGCCGATAACTAGATTATTAGGTGCATCCAACTCATTGGCATCAATAATTGCTTGCGTAGAAGTTCTGTATGTAGAAGCGATTTGAAACAACGTATCTCCTGCAGACACAACATGGATTTGCAAAATAAATCCCTCCTTTCAAAGTTTTGCTACTGTTACTTTATGAGGAGGGAGACGGAGGTATGCTAATTATATTGCTGTTGTGTCTGCTTTCATAACCGCATGTAATAAATATAGGGCATAAGCATTATTATCTTTTCCTTCTGAAGCCATGCAATTTTCTGGAATATGCATCTTATATCCATACATATATGCATCCTTTGCTGTAAACAGAATACAAATATCTCCGGCGATTCCTGCCAAAATGAGACTGTCTTTATCTAATTCAGATAACAAAGATTGTAGAGGCGTTTGAAAAAAGGCGGAATGCTGTGGTTTAATAAGAAAATAGTCTTGGTCATCTGGCTTTAAAGCTTCTATAATGTCTTTACTTGCGTCATTGTAGCAGTGGTCAATTATTTTACGAAAGTCTGCTTGCCAAAGACCGTAATGATCATTAACATAAATAATAGGTAATTTATTGGTTTTGGCAAATTTACGTAAAGACATAAGGTGTGGAAGGATTTCTTTCGTATTGGAAGCTAATGCTTTTCCACCATCAAAATGAAAATCGTTGATAATATCTACAAATAAAACGGCGGTTTTTTCCAATGATTTGAGCACGAAAATCCCCTCTCTCTTCTGATAGAGTATATAAGGCTATCTTTCATGTGACTAATCTGTGAGATAAAGTACACCAAAAATTCCAATTACAAGTCATATTCAATGAAATACGGTGAAGGGTGGACATCATAGATCAGTTGCGTATCGGATACTTTCTTAAGTATTATTACCGAATTTCCGTTTTTCAAACTAGAAAGTAGTGTGATGAGATGAATACGATAGATGAACAAAGGATGTTTACAGCTATACAAGAAGCAAAAAAAGCAGCCGCACAAAATGAAGTTCCGATTGGTGCTGTAATTGTATATCAAAATGAAGTGATAGCTACTGCATATAATGTACGTGAAACAACACAAAGTACGTTGGCACACGCGGAATTGTTAGCGATACAAAAAGCAAATGATAAGATTGGCAGTTGGCGATTAGAGGATTGTACGTTGTATGTTACATTAGAACCTTGTCCAATGTGTGCAGGTGCGATAGTGCAGTCGAGGATAAAAAGGGTTGTCTACGGAGCACCTGATCCTAAAGCGGGTTGTGCTGGTACGTTGCTAAATTTACTACATGAAGACCGCTTTAATCATCAAGTTGATATAACTGCAGGCATTTTGGAAGCAGAATGTGCTACATTACTAAAGGATTTTTTTAAAAAGATTCGTAAGCAAAAAAAGCTAGACCAAAAAGAAAATTAGACCTGGACAAAGTTTAAATATAATTGTACCCAAACTTTCCACCATCTGCTATTGCAATTTGCTTGTATTATCGTTATAATGATTAGTGCCGTGCTAAGCGGGGAGGTAGCGGTGCCCTGTACTCGCAATCCGCTATAGCGAGGCCGAATTCCCGTCTGAGGTACGATGACTTTATGGTCTGCCTCAAGGGATTGGTGTTGACGTTTAGGTCCTGCGCAACAGAAACCTACGAATCCTGTCAGGTCCGGAAGGAAGCAGCAGTAAGTGGTCATTTCTGTGTGCCGCGGGGAAGCCTAAGCCGAGTCATGAACTTGAGTAACGCATAGGGTCACCGTATCGATGACGGGTGCACGGTATACATAATGACTATAAAAAGCTCTGTCCAACATTGGACAGAGCTTTTCTAATACGATTAGGAAGCAAAATATTTGGAGAAAGACTTGGCTAGAGCCAAGTTCTTTCTATGCGAGATAAGAAAGTATAAAATGAGTGACTCGTGTATAATAACACAACGGAATAAGTCACGTCTGGCTCCAGCGCCCAGCAACTAGGCAACTTCACGAATCGCCCTACGATAAGTCATCATTGGTTCGTACTAAATAGGAAGGCCGACTAAAGACGGGCTTGCCGGAGGGCGCCGGCATACTCCTGTTGCAGGAGCATGATTCCTAAAACTTCCGTTGATTCGTTCCAGTCGCTAGGTTGCTAAACGGGCGCTTGCGCCTTTGTTCCGTAGCCGTCTACAACAAGACCAAGCTTTCCTGTTTCAGGGTCCATTACTAGGCCGTGAACAGGCACTGAATCAGGCATTAGCGGGTGGTTTCCAATTGTGGATACACTATGTCTTACACTATCTTCCACACTATCAAACCCTCGAAAGAAACGGTTGAAATCAACACCTGAATATTGTAATGTATCCAATGTTTCTTGAGAGATGCCGCGATGCTTTACTTTTTCTAACGTTTGCTCTGCTTTTACACTGGCCATGCCACAATCATGATGCCCAACAACATAAATTTCATCTACTTCAAGCTCATAGACACCGACTAAAATACTGCGCATAATACTTCCGAACGGGTGGGAAACAAGCGCTCCTGCAGTTTTAAGTATTTTTGCATCGCCATTAGAGATGTTCATTGCTTTTGGTAGTAGTTCTACAAGCCTTGTATCCATGCAAGAGAGAATAAGGACATGCTTATTAGGAAACTTACTGCTTTGATAGCTTTCATACTCCTTTTTCTCTACAAAATCTTTATTATGCGTTAAGATTTCTCCTAAAAGATTCATATACAAAACCCCTTTTTAGTAAATATAAAAGCTGTTAGCTTGCTGTTTAATATTTAGCTTTTAAAGAAAACTCTATCAACCTTTAAAAGCTAAATTGTTTCAATATATTTATTATATCGGAAAAATTGGCATTTCGCATATTCATTTGTAAAAAAGTCTGTCTTAAGTTTCTCCCGATATAGATATAGCCTCTATATTCTCAGCACGCTATTTATGTACATTTTTATTGGTTTATAGTGCAATAATTGTTTAAAAAACGTACAGGCGTAAGTGATCGCGGCGGAAAAACACTACGCTTTCCAGAGGATTGCGCCATAGCCTCCTCGTTAGAAAAGCTTGGCTTGTCACGACGAAAGCTTTTGTTTTACATAAACGAAAAAACCTTATACTTTCCTATAGTGGAAAAAGCAGTTCGCTTTTTTTCTGCGGGCCTCCCCACTCCATATTCGCTCTTATTTAGCCATTAGCAAATAATTCAATGTTTGCTTTCACTTTATGTAACGCTATGGTTCACATTTCCCCCTTAAATAGAGTATAATTAGAAAGAGATTTTAAAGGAGAATCATATCATGAGCTATCAAGCTTTATATCGCGTTTGGCGTCCGACGGTTTTTGCAGATGTCGTTGGGCAAGCCCATATTACCCGCACATTGCAAAATGCGATTGTACAGGAGAAATTCTCTCATGCTTATTTATTCTCTGGACCAAGAGGGACAGGAAAAACAAGTGCTGCGAAGATTTTTGCCAAAACAATCAACTGTGAGCATTCTCCTGTAAAGGAGCCATGTAACGAATGTGCAGCATGTAAAGGAATTCAAAATGGATCGATTTCCGATGTGATTGAAATTGATGCGGCTTCCAATACAAGTGTTGAGGATATAAGAGAGATTAGAGAAAATGTAAAATATGCTTCTAGCCAAGTGCCGTACAAAGTATATATCATTGATGAGGTACACATGATATCGGTAAGTGCTTTTAACGCCTTACTGAAAACGCTGGAAGAACCACCAAGTCATGTCGTCTTTATCTTAGCAACGACCGAGCCACATAAAATCCCCCTTACGATTTTATCCAGATGTCAGCGGTTTGATTTTAAACCGATCTCCAATCCTTCTATCGTAGAGCGATTGCAAACGATTGTGGAAGCTGAGAGAGTGACAGTTTCTAAAGAAGCTTTGGACACGGTGGCACTAGCTGCTGAAGGTGGAATGCGTGATGCGTTAAGTATTCTTGATCAAGCTATTTCTTACAGTGATGATGCGGTAGAATTAGAAGACGTCTTAGCAGTTACAGGTGGTGTCTCGCAACATACTTTAACAAATATTATTAGCCATATGCATGAAAAAAATGTGCAACAAGCGGTAATGGATTTAAATGAATTAATTCAAAAAGGAAAAGATCCTGCTCGCTTCGTTTATGATATGATTTATTTTTTACGTGACCTGCTGTTATACAAAAGTGCTCCGACATTAGAAAAATTATTAGAACGGGCGCGCGTTGATGAAGCTTTTCAATCATTAGCAGATACGATATCCGACCATTGGATTCAAGAGGCAATGGCACAGTTAAATCAATGTCAGCAAGAAATAAAATGGACGAATAGCCCAAAAGTTTATATCGAAATTGCTATATTGACAATAGCAAATGGTATACAGGAACAAGGCGCGACTGATTCGATAGCAAGCTCTGATACGATAATGAAGCTTACATCAAAACTTGGAAAACTGGAGAAGGAAGTAAAGCAATTAAAGGATAATCCTGTCGTACCAATGCAAACAACACCACAACGTGAAAACAGAAGGACTCCAAATCGAACCGCAAAAAATACGTACAAAGTGCCTTTTGAACGGATTCGACATGTACTAGGTGAAGCTGAAAAAACAGCTTTAAAACAAGTTCACGCTCAATGGGGAACATTTTTAGGACAATTGAAAAAAGCAAGTGCTCCTGCACACGCTACTATCCAGGATAGTAAACCTGCAGCGGCGTCTGACCAAGCACTTGTCGTAGCGTTTAAGTATGAAATTCATTGTTCTCTGTTCTTAGATAATCAGGAAATGGTGGAATCTGTTTTAACTTCTGTGTTAGGAAAAAACTTGACCATCATACCGATTCCAGAGAAAGATTGGGTAGAATTGCGCAATGAATATGTTGCCAAACAAGAAAAAACATCATCCAAAGAGGAAGCTGTTGAGGATCCAGTAGTTACGGAAGCGCAGAAGCTATTTGGTGATGATATAATAGAAATTCATGATTAATACGATTACATTTTCTAAAGGAGGTATTTTCCATGAAGGGAAATATGAATAACATGATGAAGCAAATGCAAAAAATGCAAAAGAAAATGATGAAAGCACAGGATGAATTGCATGAAATGACGTTCGAAGCATCTGCTGGCGGTGGCATGGTTACAGTAGTTGCTAATGGAAAAAAAGAAATAACCGATGTACAAATAAAAGAAGAGGTTATTGATCCTGATGACGCTGAAATGCTTCAAGACCTTATTTTAGCAGCAACAAATGATGTATTAAAGCAAATAGATGATAAGACAAATGATACAATGGGACAATTCACGAAAGGTTTAAATATGCCTGGGATGTTCTAATTCTAGGAGGCACATAAATGTATTATCCAGAACCGATTTCTAAACTGATCGATAGTTTTACTAAATTGCCAGGTATCGGCCCGAAAACGGCCGCCCGTCTGGCTTTCTTTGTACTAAATATGCAAGAAGATGACGTCTTGGATTTTGCAAATTCATTGGTAAATGCAAAACGCGAGTTGACACATTGTTCTGTTTGCGGACATATTACCGATCAGGACCCTTGTGCGATCTGTCAAGACACATCGAGAGATCAATCTGTTATTTGTGTCGTTCAAGATCCGAAAGACGTCATCGCTATGGAAAAAATGAAAGAATTTCATGGAAAATACCATGTATTAAATGGTGTTATTTCGCCAATGGACGGTATTGGACCAGAAGATATTAATGTTCCTGGTTTAATTCAACGCTTAAAGGATGAAGAAGTAGAAGAGTTAATTCTTGCTACAAATCCCAATATTGAAGGGGAAGCAACCGCGATGTATATTTCTAGGCTTGTAAAACCGTCAGGCATTCGTACTACACGTATTGCTCATGGCTTACCAGTAGGCGGTGATTTGGAATATGCAGATGAAGTTACACTTTCCAAAGCATTGGAAGGCAGAAGAGATGTGTAGGAATTAGGTGGATACATGGCTAAGAAAATAAAGAAAAGAGATGTAGATAGGGAGTTATTAAATACAGTAAAAGAGTTGGAACTAGAATGGAAGCAAATAGAATCCATCGTCTCTAGAAGTGTGGAGTTCACGCTAGAAGGAAATTATTGGGAGAGAGTTGCTCGAGCTAAATATATGTATTTGCTTAAAGAAGCACGACACCGTAAATTACGTGCAGACTTCCATTAGCGCTTTTTAGAGAAAACCTTGGTGATAAGTTGCATTTTTCTAAAACAAAACAATAGCAGTTTTTCAAAGACAAGACGAAGAAGAGCTTGTCTTTTTTATACAAAAATTTGTAAAGTTGCTGCAGTTTATTATAATTTCGCTTGAGTTTCATGAAAAGTCGCTGAAGTTTACAAATATCCACGAATTGCTACTGTTTTTTTATTAATTTGGCTTGCACTATATATGAAAGCATAAGATTTTTTTGGTTTATAGTAGAAGTAAAACGAAGACTTTTTGCCATAAATAGTTGGTGATAAGCCTTCGTTTTTCTCATCAAGCTTCCATCGGACAGGTTCTTTTTTCTTTTGTATATACATACATAATAGGGAGGGTGTAGAAAATTTGTGAACGTTTAAGAAAAAAGAGGTGATGAATTTGAGTTCGACAGTAGTCATATCTATTATGGTGGGGCTAATCATCCTGTTGCTACTAGTAGGTACACCTGTAAAATTCATGCGTGTGATTGGACAAACGACTGTGAAATTAGGGATTGGTGTTTTGCTGTTATTCTTTATTAATGTATTCGGTGGCGCAATAGGTTTACACATTCCGATCAATTTATTTACGGCTGTCGTATCCGGTTTTCTCGGTATATTTGGAATAGCATCTTTATCAGCTATTCACTTATTTATTATTTCTTAAAAAACTAGTTACAACCCCATGCAAAAAGTTTCAAAGATTCTCGTATATAATTCATTAGATTAGGAGATGCTAATGAATATGGAGGTGGGGTTATGAAACAGCGAACTATATATGAGCGTTGTGGCATTTGTGAAGAGGAAAAGAAGGATGGCATTCATTTATATACCATGTTTATTTGTTGTGAGTGTGAGCATAATATGATTTACACAGAACCGAGAGAAGAAAAATATAACTATTATGTACGTAAATTAAAAAATATTACGAAACCAAAACTATATTCCTAGTTTAAAAAGTCTTTGCATGCAAAGGCTTTTTTTCACGATAGGAAAGTATAAAATGAGGTGCTAGGGGATAGCGAAATAACGGAATAGCGACGACCGGCTCCATCGCCCAGCAACGAGGCGACTTCACTCCATTGCCCTAAGCTAAGTAATCATCGGTTCGTCCCTAAGAGGAAGGCCGACTAAAAACGAGCTTGCCGCCCGACGTCGGCATACGCCTGTTTTAGTGGCATGATTCCTACATCTTTAGTTGATGCGTTCCACTCGCTATGTTGCTAAACAGGCGCCTTGAGCCTTTGTTCCTATAGGAAAGCGTAGGGTGGTTCCGCAGCAGTCTATTTATTTGTTTTCGTAAAATTATATTCAAATTCCTGCTGAATATATAGTGATTATAGCAATGTTAAAAAACTTTCCATATACTTTCTAAGAAACTTGCTATGCTCTATGAATATGTTAAGCTATATAAAAGCAATTTAGCTATAGTTAATATGCTTGACGGCCAAAAATGACATACATACACATTAGGAGTTACTATAATGAAACAGCAACATGTACCTTTATATGATGCATTAGAACAATTCAAAGGAAAGCAACCGACATCGTTTCATGTACCTGGGCATAAAAATGGACATATATTTCCTAATGAAGCAAGAGAAGTTTTTCAATCTATTTTACAAATAGATATGACAGAATTAACGGAATTAGATGATTTACATGCGCCAACAGGGGTCATTGCTGATGCAGAAAAATTGGCAGCCGATTTCTTTCAAACGGAAAAGACTTTTTTTCTAGTTGGCGGTAGTACAGTAGGTAATTTAGCGATGATTTTAGCTGTCTGTAAACAAGGCGATACGGTTATCGTACAACGCAACTGCCATAAATCGATTATGAATGGCTTAGAATTAAGCGGAGCAAAGCCTGTGTTCATCGCACCACAATATGATGAAAACGTCCGTCGATATACACAGCCTTCGTTTTCTGTGCTCCAGGAAGCTTTAAATCAATACCCACATGCGAAGGCGGTTATTCTCACTTACCCAGATTATTTTGGTAAAGCGTACGACCTTCGACAATTCATTGAACAAATTCATGCTTTTGATATCCCTGTATTAGTAGATGAAGCGCATGGGGTGCACTTTTCCCTTGGAGAAAACTTCCCCCCTTCTGCTCTACATCAAGGCGCTGATGTCGTCGTCCAATCTGCGCATAAAATGGCACCAGCAATGACGATGAGTTCCTACTTACATTATAATTCAAGAAGGATTTCAAAAGAACGAATAGCCCACTATTTACAAATGCTCCAGTCAAGTAGTCCGTCATACCCGTTATTAGCTTCCTTGGATTTGGCCCGTTATTATTTGGCAACGATGCAACGGAAAACGATGGCAGAGGTGCTTGCAAGTGCACAAGAAGTGAAGTGTATTTTTGCGCAGTCCCCTTACTGGGAGCTTATAGCAAGTGATGACCCGTTAAAAATAACGCTTCATGTAAAAGCAGGGATTGTTGCAAAAGAAGTAGCCAACCTGTTAGAGAAACAGCAAATATACCCAGAGCTTGTAACAGAAAATCAAATTTTATTGATACATGGGTTAGCTCCTTTTAAAGGTGTAGCAAATGTAAGAAAAGCACTGAAAACCGTGAATGACCAATTAAAAAATCAAAGAAAGCATGATACAATAGACGTAGAATATGATATCCCTGCTCTTATTCAAGAATTGCAGTTATCTTATGAAGTGATGAATCGCTCGACTGTCACGTGTATACCCCTGTCAGATGCAGCGGATTATATTGCGGCAGAAGCAATTATTCCGTATCCTCCAGGAATTGCTTTTATTCTAAAAGGAGAAAGAATAACCAAAGCACATATTAAAAAGATACAGCAAATGAAAGAGCTGGGGATACGAATACAACAACGACATACGAATAGCATCTATGTTTTTGCAGAAATAGAAGAAGGGGAAGAATAACATTGGGCGGATATTTTATCACATTTGAAGGTGGCGAGGGAGCTGGAAAGACTACCGTTTTGCACACCGTTACAGAAAAGTTAAGGCAAAATGGGTATGATGTACTTGCCACTCGTGAGCCAGGCGGAATTAAAATTTCCGAGAAGATAAGACAAATCATATTAGATCCGCTCCACACAGAGATGGAAGAGCATACGGAAGCTTTACTTTATGCGGCTGCAAGAAGCCAGCATTTTGCAGAAAAAATTGTACCGGCTTTAAAAAAAGGCAAAATCGTGCTATGCGATCGGTTTATAGATTCCAGCCTTGTTTATCAAGGCTATGCTCGAGGACTAGGAATGGATGAAGTATTAAAAATTAACCAGTTTGCGGTTGGCGATTGTATGCCAGATCTAACATTATTTTTTGACATGGAGCCAAAAAAAGGATTAGAACGGATAGCGGCGAATAAAGATAGAGAACAAAACCGGCTAGATTTAGAAAACCTAGCATTTCACGAACAGGTGCATCAAGCTTATCATATACTTACAGAAAGATTTTCAGAAAGAATTCAAACCATTGATGCTGCTCAGAAGCTGGAAACTGTGGAACAGGAATCCTTGGATCGTATTCTATCTTTATTAAAGAAATAAAAAGGAGCTGGTAAGGGTGAAATTACTTATCGCAGTGGTTCAGGATAAAGACGCTAACCGTCTGGTGGATGCATTGGGAGAAGAAAACTTTAAAACGACCAAACTTGCTACTACTGGCGGATTTTTGAAAGAAGGAAATACGACATTAATGATCGGTTGTGAGGATGATTATGTCGATGATGCATTAAAGATCATTAAAGATAATTGCTCTCATCGCGAACAAATGGTTGCTCCTATTTCTCCAATGGGTGGTAATGCCGATTCGTATATTCCAAAACCTGTAAAAGTAGAAGTTGGCGGAGCAACTGTGTTTATTTTACCAATTGAATCATTTTTTCAATTTTAGAAAAGAAAAGGGGCTGAAAGTATGAAAATAAGTCAAGAAGTTAGAACACAACCAGAAATGCATATTCCGCAATCGAATAGTGAGGAAAATCGTGGATTTCAAAAATTGCTTCAGTCCCAATCTACATCTATCAATCAGCAAGAGTTGCAAGTAATTGTCAAAAATATTTCTTTACAAGGAGAAAGGTTGGCTCGCTTCCGTTCGTTTCAGGACCTTGCCAAATTCAAACGGCTTGTAAAGGGATTTTTACGAGAAACGGTAGGTAGTGGTCTCCGTTTACAAAAGTCCCAGAGCTTTAGTATTCATGGCAACAATCGGCAGTTAGCCATTGTAAAGCAAATTGACGATAAGCTCATGCAATTAACGGAAGATATGATGAATCAAGAGAAGAAATCTGTAGACTTACTTGGCTTAATTGGCGAGATAAAAGGTCTATTAGTTAACCTATATACGTAATCGCAAGGCGAAGGGGATACATATGGAAACATGGTCAGAGGTTGCTCATGTACAACCGTTAGCAAGCAAAATTATTATAAACAGTATGAAAAAAGACCGGATTTCTCATGCGTATTTACTTCAAGGAGAACGAGGGACTGGTAAAAGAGCAATTGCTACACTGATAGCAAAAGGGTTATTTTGTGAGAAAAACGAAATAGCTGACCCGTGTTTAGAATGTAATACATGTAAGCGTATTGCATCTGGCAATCATCCAGATGTGCACTGGATTGAACCAGATGATAAATCAATTAAAATAGAGCAAATTCGAAACTTACAAAAGGAATTCACGTATTCGGGCATGGAGTCTGATCAAAAAGTATATATTATAGATGGCGCGGAAACATTGACAGTGAATGCGGCGAATCGAATTTTGAAATTTTTGGAAGAACCAAATAAAAAAACAACCGCTATTATGCTCACAGAGAATAGCCAAGCTATTCTTCCGACCATTCGCTCTAGATGTCAAGTAATTGATTTACGCCCCCTTCATCCAGGTGAATTTCAACAGCAATTAATCGAAAAGGGGTTAGATCAGCGCAGTGCGATATTGATAAGTGCCATGACGAATAATTTACAAGAAGCGATTGATAAAAGTCATGACGAGTCGTTTGCCACAGCACGGCGGATAGTGATACAATTAGTTGAAATACTTTTAACCAATCCTCAAGATGTTTACTTATCTATTCATCAGCATTGGGTGACTCATTTCAAAGAACGAAATGAACAGGAAGAAGGATTGGATCTCTTGCTTTTTGCCATAAAAGATATTCTTTATTACCAAATAGAACACGAAGCTGGGATGGTATTTTTCGCCCCTTCTGATGAATTGCTGAAAAAAGCAGCTATGTATTTTTCGCAAGAGAAGTTATTAGCAAGTTTACAGGCTGTCTTACAAGCAAAGCGAAAATTGAAGCAAAATGTTCATCCTACCTTAGTGATTGAACAGCTTACACTTCAAATGCAGAGGTGATAGGGAATGATAGAAGTCATTGGCGTCCGCTTTAAAAAAGCGGGTAAAATATATTATTTTGATCCAGGAGGAGAGTCGATTTCACTAGATAGTTATGTTATTGTAGAGACGATACGTGGCATAGAGTTTGGTAAAGTGGTAATTACAAATAAACGTGTCGATGAAGAGGATATCGTCCTACCTTTAAAGAAGGTTCTTCGTGTAGCGACGGATAAGGATAAATTAACCGTTTTAGAAAATCAAGAGCAATCGCAAAAAGCTTTAGACGCATGCACGGAAAAAATTCAACAACATGACTTAGATATGAATTTAGTGGAAGTGGAATATACATTTGATCGTAACAAAATCATATTTTATTTTACAGCAGATGGCCGAGTAGATTTTAGAAATTTAGTAAAAGATCTTGCGGCCATGTTTAAAACGCGTATTGAATTGCGCCAAATCGGGGTTCGTGACGAGGCGAAAATGCTAGGTGGAATAGGCCCTTGTGGTAGGATGCTCTGTTGCTCTACTTTTTTAGGTGATTTTGAACCAGTATCTATTAAAATGGCGAAAGATCAAAATCTATCATTGAACCCGGCTAAAATTTCTGGATTATGTGGTAGGTTAATGTGCTGTTTGAAATATGAGAATGACGATTATGAGACAGCCAAACGTGAATTACCAGACATAGGAGAAAGAATGGATACACCCTTTGGAAGCGGTAAAGTAGTTGGCTTAAACATCCTAGAACGACTCATCCAAATTGAGATCCCTGAGAAAGAAAGGGTTATCGAATATACGTTAGACGAACTAATTAATGAAGGAATTTTAGCGCAAGCCACAGAATAACGGGGTGAGTAGCGTGAAGAATAGGCAAATATTTGATCAGGTTTTAGATATGGAAAAACAAATAGGCGAGTTGTACGAGCAGTTAGGTGATTTGAAAGGAAAGTTAAGTGATTTATTAGAAGAAAATCATCGGCTATCTATGGAAAATCATCATTTACGCAGTCATTTAGATCATACGAATCATGATGCTGAAGCGACAAATAGTGCCAAGCAAAAGGAAAAGAGTTTCCCTGGCGAAGGTTATGATAATTTAGCACGCTTATATGAAGAAGGATTTCATATTTGTAATCTGGAGTTTGGCAGTCCACGACGAAATGAAGATTGCATTTTTTGCTTAGACTTTCTTAATAAGACGAAATAACATAAACAAATGATATTCCTCGATAGACAGAGGAAACCTACTTTTGCTGCCTGTATTTTAGGCAGCTTTTCTTCTTTAGTATCAACTATTGCTGCAAGACCCAACGCTGACCTTGGTAGAATAACGTGATTGTCATTTGTTTATGCGCTAAATCTGCCATTATTTTAGAGGTATGAATCATTCAGGTTTAGGTCTATGATGTTTGTAAAGACATCACCTAAGGGGCAATACTGAATCATTCGTGAATGAAAAAAATCCACTTTAGAAGTTGAAGAGAGGATAGATTGATGGTTGAACTATATCATAATGAAAGATTGGATTATTTATTAGCAGAGCAAGGGATGCAAATCATCCAAAGCCCTGAGGTGTTTTCATTTTCTTTAGATGCTGTTTTATTAGCTTATTTTGCATATGTGCCAATCAAACGAGGAAAAATCCTTGACTTATGTACTGGAAATGGCGTTATTCCATTATTATTATCAAGAAAAACGGGAGCAGAAATTACTGGGGTAGAACTTCAAGAAAGAATATTCCAAATGGCTGAAAGAAGTGTGACTTTGAATGGGTTAACGGAACAAATAAACATACTTCATGCGGATTTAAATCATTTGCAGCCATTGCTTCAACAGAGTAGTTTTGATGTAATTACTTGTAATCCACCCTATTTTCCAACACCACTTTCTTCAGAACACAATGAAAATCCGCATTTAACGATCGCAAGGCATGAAGTTTATTGTACGTTGGAAGATGTGGTAAAAGCTTGTAAATTATATGTTCGTCCTGGTGGAAAGGTAGCCATGGTACATCGACCGGGAAGGATAGTGGATATTATACATTTATTTCGTCAATATAAACTAGAGCCAAAGCGTCTACAATTTGTTTATCCTAAACAAGGTCGTGAAGCAAATATGTTATTAGTGGAAGGAACTAGAGATGGTAAGCCAGATCTGAAAATTTTGCCTCCACTTTATATTTATGATGAAAATGGTGATTATACAAAAGAAGCAAAGGATATTATTTATGGAAAATAAACATACTGTCTATATCTTAAGTTGTAAAGATCGCTCGCTTTATACGGGATATACAAATAATTTAGAACGCAGACTGAAATTGCATTTAGAGGGCAAAGGCGCAAAATATACACGAGGGCGAGGTCCATTTCAAGTCGTCTATGTGGAACATTTTGAGACCAAAGAGGAAGCAATGAAGAAAGAGTATGCCATTAAGCAGTTACCGAGAAAAGAAAAATGGAAATTAATTAGGGGAAATGGCAATCTGAAAGAAGTGATAAAATATGAACCTACAGAACAGTTTTGACAAAGAAGGCGCAGCTGTTTACGTTGTACCTACACCAATTGGTAATTTAGAAGATATTACGTATCGCGCATTAACCACACTTCAGTCTGTATCTGTCATTGCTGCGGAGGATACGAGAAATACAAAAAATTTACTACGTCATTTTGAAATAACGACGCCGTTAATTAGCTATCATGAACATAATAAATTAGCTCGAGAAGAGCAGTTGTTATCGGAGCTAGAGCAAGGGGAATCCATTGCACTAGTAAGTGATGCTGGTATGCCAGCTATTTCTGACCCAGGACAAGAAATCATACAAGCTGCTATTAAGCAAGATATACCTGTTATTGTTTTACCAGGTGCGAATGCAGCACTATGTGCATTAGTTGGCTCTGGATTGCCTACGAGTGAATTTTATTTTTATGGATTTTTACCACGTAAGAAAAAAGAGAAAGTATTGGAGTTAGAGCGACTTGCCCCGCTGCAGGCTACGTTGCTGTTTTATGAATCACCTTATCGCTTGCGGGAATCGTTACAAGCAATGCGAAATGTATTTGGTAATCGACAAGTTGCATTTGCGAGAGAATTGACCAAGCGTTTTGAATCTTACTTACGTGGAACGCTTGATGAAGTAATTGCCCATGTAGATAAAGCTACAGTAAAAGGGGAATGCTGCATTGTATTAGAAGGAGCCACTGAAATAGAACAGCAAGATACTTTATGGTGGAGCAATTTAACGATCATAGAGCATGTGGAACATTATTTACAGGAAGAAGCTTTATCGAGCAAGGATGCCATTAAGCGTGTTGCGCAGGACAGGCAATTACCAAAGCGAGAAGTATATCAAAATTATCATGTAAGATAACAAAAATCTTCAAGCTGTAGGGGGGGAGAAAGTGCCTCTACGGTTTGAAGATTTTCTTGTACGATAGGAAATTGGATCTATTGTATAAGCCTAACGAAGTTTTCATGGTAAGGAGCAGGTAAAAAAGCGAGTTTTGTAATGAAAAGCAATAGCTATTACCTAAAAAATATGTCATAAAAAAAAGACCTGCCGTGCAATGCAAGCGTCAGGCCTTTTTAAGACTTATTTATTCAGTCTAGATTCTATTTCTTGTAAAAGTTGTTGTGCGCCTTCTTGGCTTAGCACAATTTTGCCATTTGCTAGTGAAAGATTATCATCGGATACCTCGCCAGTAAGATGACATGTCATGTTTGGTTTATACTTCTTTAGTATGATTTTGTCGTTTTCCACGTAGATTTCCATTGCATCTTTTTCTTGGATTTCCAGCGTTCGCCGAAGTTCCATCGGGATTACTACACGGCCAAGCTCATCAACTTTGCGTACAATTCCGGTAGATTTCAAATTACTTCCCCCCTATGCTTTCGAAAAACGGGACTGCCTTTGTAACGAACATGTCAACGTTCTTCAAAATTAATAAACTACTAAAAAAATCGCCATAATTCGACATCGTTCTAAGCAATAGAATACCAGTGTTTCTTTTTTCTGTCAATAATTATTTACCAGAAAATTAAATAATTTGGTTGCTTTTAAAAAAACTGTCATGACAGCTTTCTACATGATAGGAAAGTATAACATTTCGAGCTTACGGTATAAGCCCGATTTTACTAGTTAGATAAGAAAGTATAAAGTGAGGTGCTAGTAGATAACGAAAAAACCGAATAGCCACGTCCGTATTCATTGCGCAGCAACGAGGTGACTTTACTCCATTACCCTAAGCTAAGTCACCATCGGTTCGTCCCTAAGAGGAAGGCCGACTGAAAACGGGCTTGCCGTCCGACGTCCGCATAAGCCTGTTTTAGTGGCATGATTCCTAAATCTTTCGTTGATTCGTTCCATTCATTATTGTAAACGGCGCCTAGGGTACAATAGATGTTTCTTATATTGTGTTGATACGCTCTTTATACGCTAAGAAGTATATTATTTTACCTTTTGCCCAATAAAGAAGGAGATAAGTCAAGTAATTGAAGATTCCCTTTATCTTAATTTCAAAATATAATTTATATAATTCGACTTTACATTCTCTTTTTAAATATGTAAAGTAATTAACACTCTATTTGGCAAATAAGCTTATAAAAGCTACAATAGTAATAGCTTAGAAAGGGTGTTAGGCAATGCATAAGGAGGAAAGAAGATGTCAAATAATGAAAACACATTTTATATAACTACACCAATTTATTACCCTAGTGGTAATTTGCATATTGGGCATGCATATTCAACAGTTGCCGGAGATGCAATGGCTCGATATAAACGGTTACGTGGTTTTGATGTGATGTATTTAACAGGAACAGATGAGCACGGACAAAAAATACAGAAGAAAGCTACTGAAAATGGCGTCTCACCACAGGAATATGTCGATCACATTGTGGATGGAATTCAAAAGCTATGGAAAAAACTAAAAATATCTAATGATGATTTTATCCGTACGACAGAAGAGCGTCATAAAAAAATTGTCGCTCAAATCTTTGATCAACTTGTTAAACAAGGTGACATTTATTTAGATGAATATGAAGGCTGGTACTGTACGTCTTGTGAATCCTTTTTTACGGAACGTCAACTAGATGATAGTCGTTGCCCAGATTGCGGTGGTCCAGTTGAGAAAGTGAAGGAAGAATCCTACTTCTTTAAAATGAGCAAGTATGTCGACCGTCTTGTTCAGTTTTATGAGGACAATCCAACTTTTATTCAACCTGAAAGTCGTAAAAATGAAATGCTAAATAATTTCATTAAACCAGGACTAGAGGATTTAGCTGTTTCTCGGACGACCTTTGATTGGGGGATTAAAGTTCCTGGTGATCCAAAACATGTTATTTATGTATGGATTGATGCCTTAACGAACTACATAACGGCATTAGGATATGGAACAGAGGATGACACAAAATATCAAAAATATTGGCCGGCAGATGTGCATTTAATGAGTAAAGAAATTGTACGTTTCCATACTATTTATTGGCCAATTATGTTAATGGCGCTAGATCTTCCGTTACCGAAAAAGGTGTTTGCACATGGTTGGATTTTAATGAAGGATGGAAAAATGTCGAAATCAAAAGGCAATGTGATTGACCCAGTTCAATTAATTGATCGTTATGGTTTAGATGCGCTTCGTTATTATTTGTTACGGGAAGTTCCTTTTGGATCAGATGGTGTATTTACGCCAGAAGGATTCGTAGAGCGGACGAATTATGATCTTGCAAATGATTTAGGTAACTTGTTAAATCGTACCGTTGCCATGATTAATAAGTATTTTGCCGGTAAAATGCCAGCATATCGAGCCTCAGAAACAGAATTCGATAGCGCATTAGAAGCGTTTGGCAAACAAACGATAGAAAAAGTGGAAGCAGCAATGGAGGAGATGCAGTTTTCTGTAGCATTAGGAGCTATATGGCAACTAATTAGTCGTACAAATAAATATATTGATGAGACAGAGCCGTGGATGTTGGCAAAAGATGATGCTAACAAAGAACGACTAGGAAATGTCATGGCGCATTTGGCTGAGTATTTACGTAAGGCAGCTGTTATGCTACAGCCATTTCTGACAGAGGCTCCAGCTGAGATTTTCCGTCAGCTTGGTATAACAGAGGACAAGCTAAAAGAATGGAATAGTCTTTATGAAGAAGGGCATATTACAGCAGAACGTATGGTTGTAAGTAAAGGCAAGCCAATTTTCCCACGTTTAGATGCAAAAGATGAAATACAAGCTATTAAAGCAATGATGAATCCACCTAAAACAAAGGAAGAAAAGGTGGAAGATAAGGCAGAAAAAGAACAAATTGTGTTTGATGATTTTATGAAAATTGATATGCGTGTCGCAGAAATATTACAAGCTGAGCCCGTAAAGAAAGCAGATAAGTTATTGAAACTACAGTTAGATTTAGGAACAGAGAAGCGCCAAGTTATCTCAGGCATTGCTGAACATTACAAATCTGAAGAATTAGTTGGCAAAAAGGTCATCTGTGTAACGAATTTGAAGCCTGTTACATTACGTGGAGAAAAATCTGAAGGAATGATTCTCTCTGGAGAGGATGCGACCGGGAAGCTATCTTTAGCTTCTGTGGAGAACTCTCTTCCGAATGGTTCCGTTGTAAAATAGAGGATATAAAAAGACCAATCTCAGGTAGAGTTTGGTCTTTTCCTCACATAAGAAAGTATAACATTTTGGTTTATATTTAAAAAAAACGACGGCGTTTTCCGCATAAGTTTTGATGAAAATCCAAATTTGTCTAAAGTCGTTAAGGAGATGAAAGAATTGTTATTTGATACCCATGTTCATTTAAATGCAAGAAATTTTTTTGAAGATCGTGACGAAATCATTCAACGAGCTTTTGATGCTGAAGTAACACATATGGTGGTCGTCGGTTTTGATCGCGCTACTATTCCACTAGCAATCGAAATTGCAGAACAGTATGAAACCATATATGCAGCTGTAGGTTGGCACCCTGTAGATGCGGTGGATATGACAGAGCAGGAGTTGGAATGGATAGAAGAGTTATCATCTCATCCGAAAGTAGTAGCACTTGGAGAAATGGGATTGGATTATCATTGGGATAAGTCACCGAAAGATGTGCAAAAAGAAGTGTTCCGTAAACAAATTCGGCTAGCAAAGAAACTCCAAATGCCGATTATTATTCATAATCGTGAAGCAACGGAAGATATTATTGCGATTTTACAGGAAGAGCAGGCGGCATCAGTAGGCGGGATCATGCATTGCTATAATGATTCGGTAGATTATATACAGGATTGCCTGGATATGAATTTTTACATTTCTTTAGGAGGACCTGTAACATTTAAAAATGCGACATTACCAAAAGAAGTTGCCGTTAAAGTTCCGTTAGATCGATTATTAATTGAGACCGATGCGCCGTTTTTGGCTCCACATCCATATCGAGGGAAAAGGAATGAACCTGCATATGTAACATTAGTTGCTGAAAAAATTGCAGCGTTACGTGGGATGAGTTTGGAAGAAGTCGGGGAAATAACTACAAAAAATGCACATACGCTCTTCCGTTTATCATAAATATATTATGCTGAACAAGTCTAAACAGAAGGTACCAGCAGCTAGAAAATAATTGGATATAACTGGTAATTAAAGGGCGGCGTGCCACCGATTAAAGCTGCTTTGATTTTAGTGGGGGTTGTCATAAAATTGAATTAATTTGTTAAAAAATAGGAAAAACAAGGCAAAAAGAGAAGCGGCTAAGTAAAGCTCCGTCTCTCTTTTTGCCTTGTTTTATTAGTAGATTAATCCCATATACATCAAGGCTTTTAGGCTTCTGTAGGTTATCTATAAACGCGCACTAATCATTGTGTAA
This sequence comes from Virgibacillus sp., assembly GCF_013393565.1. Lineage (NCBI taxonomy): Bacteria > Bacillati > Bacillota > Bacilli > Caryophanales > Bacillaceae > Virgibacillus > Virgibacillus sp. The sequence continues at coordinate 39,310 of NZ_JABXHF010000015.1, read as the reverse complement.
TGGAATTGTAATGCAAACGTAATCGGAATGGCTTTGACTTTACATAGTCCTGTTAATATAATCATAGTTGCATGAAAAAGGGAGGCAAAAGCATGCGAAAGGTATCAAAGTTAATGCCTGCATCGACAATGAAACTGGTTTTATCTTTTATTGGGATTTTAGCACTTATTACTTTTTCCGGATTCATTGTATTTGATGCGACAAAGGCAGAAATCGTCATTCATAAAGATGGCGAAGAACAAACGGTAAAGACACATCAAAACACCGTAGAAGAAGCGCTAGCAGAAGCAGGCATTCAGGTTGGCGAGCATGATTACTTGTCCCACAGCATGGACGATTCCATTAAAGACGGAATGGAAATCAGCTATAAGCAAGCGAAGCAAGTGTTCGTGACAGTGAATGGGAAACAGACAGACTATTATACAACAGCAAATACGATAGATAAATTTTTGCAAGAGAATGACCTGTCGTACCATGAGCGTGACAATGTATCTTTTGCTAAAGGTGATAAAATTACAGATGGATTACACTTAGAAATTGACCAAGCATATGAGATTACAATAAACGACGGTACAGATGAAAAGCACGTGTGGACGACTGGTGGAACAGTAGCAGAAGTGCTTAAAGAATCCAATGTAAAAGTGGATAAAGATAGCGATGATAAAGTGAAGCCTAGTTTAAGTAAACAAGTTACAAAAGATACTGTTATTTCAGTTGTTCGTGTTGATAAAGAAAGAGACGAGGTAACGGAAGCGCTCGCATTTGACACAGAGGAAAGAGAAGACAGTGATCTCGCAAAAGGCGAGGAAAAGGTTGTAACTAAAGGTAAAGCTGGTAAAGTAAAGAAGATTTACGAAATAGTAACAGAAAACGGAAAAGAAATAGATAGAAAATTAATTAGTAAAGAGATTATTGAAGAAAGTGAAAATCAAGTTGTTGCAATTGGAACGAAAGAACCGCAACAGAAACAAAATTTAGTTACATTATCCAACAAACAACCAAAATCAAAACATAAAACAAACGGTTCACCTGTTCCTGGTAAAAAGCAAAAAGGTTCAGGAAAAACGTTTACAATGTCAGCAAGCGCGTATACTGCTAGCTGTAACGGATGTTCTGGATTCACTACTACAGGGATTGATTTAAACGCTAATCCCAATCGAAAAGTAATTGCTGTTGATCCAAGCGTTATTCCTTTAGGCTCAAGAGTTTGGGTGCAAGGATACGGAGAAGCAATTGCTGGAGATACGGGTGGTCATATTGTTGGAAATCGAATTGATGTACACGTTCCTTCCAAAAAGGCTGCTTATCGTTGGGGTGTGAAAACCGTAACTGTGAAAGTGCTTAATTAGTAATGTTTATACCTATTTGAAGACGCGATGAAGATGGTTTCGATTATCAAGGATGATAATCGAAACCATTTTTTTGTTAGAAGATAAGAAAATAAAATGAGGTGCTTGGCGATAAGCCAAGTTTTCTAAGGTGATTTTATTTTATCTTCTTTTTCCGTTTCCATCACGTCTATAACAGTCTTATAATGACATATGTTAAAATAAATGAAGTGTTCTATGTGTATCTTAAATACAGAGAAGTTCCATCTATGCTATCTTTATTGTCATATTGTTGACGCCTAAGAAATCATCTAAGAAAAATATAGCTTATGCCAGTAATACCAGGTAATAATCCGATTTTTTTCTAAAAATGAAAGATAAAGGAAGAGGGAAGACTTGTGAAGGTGAAGGAAGTAATTGTAGTAGAAGGAAAAGATGATACAGCTAAAATTAACCAGGCTGTTGATGCAGATACAATTGAGACGAATGGATCGGCCATTCATACATCTATTATAAAACAGATTCAGCATGCAAAAGATAAACGAGGAGTTATTATTTTTACAGATCCTGACTATCCTGGTGAGCGCATTCGTCATATTGTTGATCAAGCTGTACCAGGTTGTAAGCATGCTTTTTTAACACGTAATGAAGCTCGTGCTAAAAATTCGACAACAAAGAATTTAGGGGTGGAGCATGCGTCTATCGAGGATATAAAAAAGGCATTAGAATCTGTTTATGAGCTGCAACCGGTACGAGAGAGTGAAATAACGAAAGCGGAGTTAATGCATCATGGATTCATTGGAGGTCAGGAAGCGAACAAAAGACGAGAGCAGCTTGGTGAGTTATTGCAAATTGGGCATACGAATGGCAAGCAGTTATTAAAACGCTTAACGATGTTTGGTATTGGAAAAGCTGAGTTTGAAAGAGCAGTATTGCAAATGGATCAAGAGAGGAAAGAGAAAAATGACCAATCATAAATTTATTGCTACGCCATCACGAACGAAAGAAATTTTAAAGAAATATCATTTTTCTTTTAAAAAAAGCTTAGGGCAGAACTTTTTAATTGACAGTAATATTTTAAGTAATATTATTCGCCAAGCAGGAATTGATAAGGAGTCTGGTGTGATTGAAATAGGTCCTGGTATTGGAGCGTTGACAGAACATTTAGCTATTCATAGTCAAAAGGTATTCGCATTTGAAATTGACCAACGTCTAATACCAGTATTAGAGGATACGCTTGCACCCTATGATAATGTCGAGGTTGTACATGAGGATATTTTAAAAGCAAACGTTCGTGACATGATAGCGACGCATTTTCATCCAGAACAGCCTGTTCATCTTGTAGCTAACTTGCCTTACTATATAACTACTCCGATCTTAATGAAATTATTACGTGATCAATTGCCAATTGATAGCTTCACGGTAATGATTCAAAAGGAAGTTGCTGAACGAATGGCAGCTAAACCGAATACCAAAAGTTATGGTTCGCTAACATTAGCTGTCCAATATTACACAGAAGCAGAAGTTGTTATGCAAGTTCCAAAACGTGTATTTATGCCCCAACCTAATGTCGATTCCAGTATCTTGCGTTTAGTTAGACGGACGAAAGCTCCTGTAAATGTTGTAGATGAAGATTTCTTTTTCACACTGATACAAGCAAGTTTTGCCCAGCGTCGGAAAACATTGCGTAATAATCTATCCAATCATTTTAAAGATAAGTTGACGAAAGAGGAAGTTGGTCTTATTTTACAACAAAGTGGCATTGATGGAGGAAGACGTGGAGAGTCTCTAACGATGGAGGAGTTTGCGTTATTGGCTAACACGTTTATTGCTTCTTCTAAGGCGTGATAGGTGTCATCTGTAGAAAAACTTGGCAAAGAGCCAAGTTTTTTAATGGTGTAGGAAATTATAAAATTTTGCAGCTGTGGATAAACTTACTAATTTATTTAGCCACGTCCGGCTCCAGCGCCCAGCAACTAGGCGACTTCACGAATCGCCCTACGATAAGTCATCATTGGTACGTGTAACACCGTCTCACCATGATTCCTAAAACTTTAGTTGCTTCGTTCCACTCGCTACGTTGCTAACCGGGCGCTTGCGCCTTTGTTCTTAAAAAGCCTGTACAATAGAGAACACAGGGATAAACGCACAGTTTTTTATTTATAATCATACGATATAGCATAAGTTTTAAGCTCAGGAAGGCTGTGAGATATAGTATGAGTTATTCGAAGGGTGATTTAGTCACAAGGTACTCTTATCAGCATGATATATTATTTCGGGTTTCTTCTGTGAAAAAAGAGCTTGTCGATTTAGTAGGAGAGGAAGTGCGTTTGAAAGCGGATTCTCCAATAGATGATTTGAAATTGGTGGAAGAAAGAGAGCTACAAAAACGGAGGCAACAAGGGAAAGAGAGTGAAGAATTTTCCTATCGGCTATTTCGTCAAGATTATCAATTGTTAAAAGAAAAAAGACAATACCAAGCTACGGACGGTTTTATACACGAAGCCTCCTATTTTCAATTGCCTGCAAAAGTGTTGCACATTGATGGGGATGCAATGTATTTAAAAAAATGTATTGAATTATATCAGCGAATCGGATTGCAAGTACATGGAGTACATTTATATGAACGCGATATGCCTGTAAGGATTACAGAATTCATAGAAAAAATTCAGCCAAATATCATTGTTATTACTGGGCATGACGCTTTTTCTAAAAATAAAGGAGAAAAGCAAGATCTACGTGCTTATCGCAATTCAAGGTATTTTATTGAAGCTGTACGAGAGGCGAGGCGGACAAATCCAAATTTGGATCAGCTCGTCATTTTTGCAGGAGCGTGTCAATCGCATTTTGAGCTGTTAGTTCGGGCAGGGGCTAATTTTGCTAGTTCACCATTTCGAGTCAATATTCATGCGTTAGACCCTGTCTATATTGCTGCTAAAGTTGCATATACACCTTTTATGGAAAAAGTGAGCGTATGGGATGCTATTCGAACTACACTGACAGGAGACAAAGGGATGGGCGGTGTTGAAACGAGAGGATTATTACGTACAGGTTTACCATATATGGAAGAGACTTAAAGAAAGGAGGTACGATTGATTAAGTTCATTCAAATACTTTACAAAAAAAGCATAGAGAATAACGTTAAGCGATGTGGCAAATAAGTTTGAAAGTTGTCAACCTTTTTTCTACTCAATCACTGTAAAATAACATTTAATTACCAATGTAAAAATAAAGTCAAGTTTTTCTAAAAAAATGTGCATAAAAAGTAATTAAAAACAAATAATAAACGAAAATACGAAAAAATATATTGACATCAAAAAAGTAATATTGGTATAATATAAAGTTTTGCTTGACGTTTGTACAAGTTCGTGGTATGATAATTACAGTGAGGTGGAGTATAGTGGCGAAAACATTAATCGAAATTAAGCAAGGTCTTGAAGGTCATGTTGGAAAACGGTTAAAGCTTACAGCAAATGGTGGAAGAAGAAAGACCATTGAGCGTTCCGGCATCTTAGCAGAAACATATCCTTCTGTATTTATTGTTGAGCTTGACCAAGAAGAAAATGCATTCGAACGTGTTTCATACAGCTATGCAGATGTTTTAACAGAAACAGTAGAGCTTCGCTTTGCAGATGATAAAAACATTGCGTCAGTGCTTGAGCAGTAGCCTAAGGTTTACTGCTTTTATTTTTATGCTAAATTAACAAAATAATCAAAAAACATAGTTGTTATTTCCTTTTTTGCTGTTTAATAACAGTTGTATATGGAATGAAAAAGCATATACTAAGTTTGTCGTATCATAACCAATACGCATTTAAAAGGGGGACTGTCTTCGTGGCTAGAAGACGTGGAATGATGTCGGATCATTTAAAAGAAGAAATTGCAAAAGAGTTAGGGTTTTACGACACGGTGCAAAGGGAAGGATGGGGCGGCATTAAAGCGCGCGATGCTGGAAATATGGTGAAACGTGCCATTGAAAGAGCGGAAGCTAGTATGAGACAAGACAAATCCTAATCGGGTTTGTCTTGTTTTTTCACCCTATAGGAAAGCGAAGAAAGAGTTTTCAATAGTCCCCTGCTTTTGCAGGTGAAAAAACCCCTCTTAGGTAGAAGTTAGACTGTGTAAAACAGTTGATAATGTTAAGCTAACGGAGGAAAACCCGGAGACTCCTTGTTGTACAATGTTTCACTGACGTAGCTTTCCTTGTCCCGTGGGAAAGTGTAGTGCAATTTCTCGCAGTAAAAAGCGAACTATTTTTACAGTAGGCGGGAAGCAGTTTTTCAGAAACAGTAATCACCTAGATTTCGCTTGCAAGAAAAACTCGACACATACGCATTTATTTGCGTTTCACGCAGTTGAATGGAATGTGTTACAATTTTAATATCTTTAAACAAGAGGGTGACGGGTGATGGTAATTTTTGAAAAAGCACCTGCAAAAATAAATTTATCATTGGACGTACGAAGTAAAAGAAGCGACGGGTACCATAACATTGAAATGATTATGACAACCATTGATTTAGCTGATCGTATTTGTTTATATGAATTACCTGAGGACCGGATCGAAATATCATTGGAAAGTAGATTTGTTCCAAGTGATAAACGCAATTTAGCTTACCAAGCTGCCTTAGCTTTGAAGCAAGCGTATGGTATCCATAGAGGTGTACATATAACAATTGAAAAAAACATCCCCGTCTCTGCAGGACTAGCAGGTGGTAGTGCCGACGCTGCTGCCGTATTAAAAGGTTTAAATCGTTTGTGGTCACTTGGCCTTTCAGAAACTGAATTAGCAAGTGTAGGTGCGTTATTAGGTACAGATGTGCCGTTTTGTATATATGGAAAAACGGCAATAGCTAAAGGTAGGGGAGAAATTGTCCAACGGCTCCTCTCACCGCCGCCATGTTGGGTCGTTTTAGCTAAACCGGATATTGGTATTTCTTCAGGAACTATTTTTCAACGCATAGTGGTGGAAGATATTGTTCATCCTAACACAAAAGCTGTTAGGGAAGCGTTAGCGGAAGGAAATTTTAATAAGCTATGTTTAAGCTTAGGTAATGCATTAGAACCGATAACGATAAAACAACACCCAGAAGTGCAGCGTATTAAAACGGCTTTACAACAAGCAGGCGCTTCTGGCGTACTTATGAGTGGAAGTGGTCCGACAGTCTATGGTCTCGTAGAGCATGAAAGTAAAGCGAGAAAAATCTATAATGGGATGAGAGGTTTTTGTGAAGAAGTTTATTATGTACGATTATTAGGTTGAAAACCTTTGTAAAAAACGTATATTGATGGTATATTTAGAGGAAAATATTCGGTTTTGAGGTGTGGAAATGAAAAGAAGTAACCGTTTAGTTGCTCTAACCAATTTTTTTCTTGAAAATCCTCGGACGCACACACAATTTCCTTATTTTGTTTCACAATTAGCTACTACGAAAGCTTCTATTAGTGAAGATATGGATATTATTGATGCGGTGTTTCGGAGTGAAGGGATTGGCTATTTGCAACGGACGACAGGTGCAGGAGGCGGGGTGAAGTTTATACCTGCATGCGTTGATGAAAAAAATAAATGCTTTGTTGAAGCATTACGACAAAAGTTAAAAGATCCTGTTCGTATCCTTCCAGGCGGGTATCTATATATGAGCGATCTGTTAGGCGATCCGAAGACGGTACGAGAAATTGGGCGTGTATTTGCTTCAACATTTTCTAAAAAAAATATTGATGTTGTTGTTACCGTTGCTACAAAAGGGATTCCATTGGCATACGCTGTTGCCTCTTTTTTGAATGTACCGGTAGTTATTGTACGCAGAGATCCAAAGGTAACAGAAGGGTCCTCTGTAAGCATTAATTATGTATCTGGATCATCTAGAAAAATTCAGACCATGGTGTTGCCGAAACGCAGTTTATCGGAAGGAGCAAAAGTCTGTATTATTGATGATTTTATGAAAGCAGGTGGAACCATTACTGGCATGATTAATTTACTAGAGGAATTTCATGCAACGGTACAAGCAATAGGTGTCTTAGCTGAAGCAGATGATGAGGAAGAAGAGCGCGTCATTAATGACTATACATCTCTAATAAAAATATCAAATGTCGATATGAAAAAGAAGGCAATCGATGTTCATTTTGGTAATTTTATCCAATAAAAGTTTTATTGTTTAACTACATTGGAAACAAACTAAAATTTTTTTGAAACAGCCTTTAGAAGTAATTCACTAGTCTTTTGTATAGGACACGGTAGTATGTATACTAAGCGGTGGAGATGTTTCCACTAACGAGCTGTTACTAATAATAATTTAAAAATATACTAAAATTGACACAATTGATATTTGTTCGTTTCTCCGTTTCCTTGGTAAAAACGATTGATAGTTCGGGATGTAAGGTGCTGTAAGGATTCCACTTCTAGAGATGGAAGAAGCCAAAAGTAACAGCACCTAAGTCTCCTTTTCGTAATAGGCTTCTAGGTTTCCTCCTCTAGGTACTAACGACCAGTGTGAAGAAGGAAAAAGATATACTTTGTGAAGACAAGCTGTCATTTTTTAACTGTTGATATAAATGTTTTATTTTTTTTAATATTTTAGCAGGAGTTTTAATAGTTTTGTTGAACTAGTTTATATAGATTCCTATTTGAAAAGGTGGTGACACATCATGGAAGTAACTGACGTTAGGTTACGCCGCGTTAATACGGAAGGCAGAATGAGAGCGATTGCATCTATTACGTTGGATCAGGAATTTGTTGTCCATGATATCCGAGTGATTGACGGTAACAATGGGCTATTTGTTGCGATGCCATCCAAGCGAACGCCGGATGGAGAATTTAGGGATATCGCTCATCCTATTAATTCTGGTACAAGAGCGAAAATTCAGGACGCTGTATTAGAAGAGTATCGCAAAGCAGGAGATGAGGAAGTAAAATACGAAGAAGCTGGGGCTTCCTAATTCATCTAAATAATATTGTTTACGAAAACAACTAGAGGTCTAATCTACATAAGGTTAGCCTTCTTTTTTTATTGTAAACGTTTACTTAATTCTGGGAATTATTTGTAAAATGATAGGATTGCGCCTTAGGATTCCCTTTTTTCCAGTCCATATATAGGGAAGGAAAGAAAAGCCTTTACTTTTGTTGTTTTCCTTTCATAGTTTATCTATTGAAATGAGCAGGTATTTAAGATATATTCATAATGGATAAAGTGAAATTTCATTTAATAGAAGTTTTTCCTTCGTCTTCTACGGAATAGTTCCTACCTAGAGGGTATAGCCCAAAAACCCTTGGACAGAGCAGGCATTTGGGTGCTGTCATCTTTCACTTACACTATGAACTCATGAAGAGAGAGTTTTTTCAGCACATAATATGCGTATGCGAGAAATTTGAAATGTTGGAGGTCCTTTATATGACAAATCGATATGCTGTCATACTGGCAGCTGGGCAAGGTACCAGGATGAAATCGAAGCTTTACAAAGTACTCCATCCTGTAGCGGGTCGCCCCATGGTTCAACACGTCATCGAACAAGTTGGTGGCGTAAATGTCGATAAAATCATTACTATTGTCGGTTTTGGTGCGGAAGATGTAAAGAAACAACTCGGACCAAAAAGTGAGTACGTTCTTCAAGAAGAGCAGTTGGGGACTGGGCATGCAGTTGTTCAAGCTAAAGCGCTTTTAGAAGATAAGGAAGGTACAACGATAGTGGTGTGTGGTGATACACCTTTAATAACCAAGGAGACGTATCAAGCGTTGATTGAACATCATGAACATTCAGAGGCAAAAGCTACGATACTAACAGCAAAAGCTTCTAATCCGTACGGGTATGGTCGCGTACTTAGAAATAAGCAAAATGATGTGGAACGGATTGTGGAACATAAAGATGCGAATGAGGTCGAGCTACTTGTAGATGAAATAAATACGGGTACATACTGTTTTGATAATCAAGCTTTGTTTCAGGCGCTAGAACATGTTTCCAATGATAACGCACAAGGGGAGTATTACTTGCCGGATGTAATTGAAATTCTCCAAACAAAAGGGGAGACTGTGAGCGCGTATCGAACAGCGCACTTTGAGGAAACATTAGGGATAAATGATCGTGTTGCTTTAGCGCAAGCAGAGAAAATCATGAAGCAACGTGTGAATGAAAGACATATGCGTAACGGTGTAGCTATCATTGATCCGGATCAAACCTATATTGAACCGAGTGTAACGATTGGTGCTGACACAATCATTCATCCTGGTACAATGATTAAAGGCGATACCGTCATTGAGGAAAATGCAGAAATCGGCCCGTATTCCGAGCTAACCAATTGTCATGTTGGAAATGGCACGATAATTAAACAAAGTGTGGTAAATGATAGCAAGATAGGTAATGATGTGAAGGTTGGTCCATATGCACATATAAGACCTGATAGTGCAATTGGTAACCACGTGAAAATTGGAAACTTTGTAGAAATAAAAAAGACAAGCTTAGGTGAAGATAGTAAAGTTTCTCATTTAAGTTATATTGGTGATGCACAAGTCGGAAGCAATGTAAACGTAGGTTGTGGTACAATAACAGTGAACTATGATGGCAAGCACAAATATGTAACAACCATTGAAGATGAATCATTTATAGGCTGCAATTCAAATTTAGTTGCGCCTGTGACAATTGGAAAAGGTTCTTATATTGCTGCTGGTTCTACAATTAATAAGGACGTGCCAGAGGGTTCTTTATCGATTGCTCGTGCAAGGCAAACGAATAAAGAAGGATATGCGGAAAAAATTAAAAATCGGAAAAAAGACTAACGGAGGGTTCTAACAAATGGCAGCTAGTTACAAGGATTCATCCTTGAAAGTTTTTACATTAAATTCCAACCCACAATTGGCTGAGGAGATTGCTAGTCATATTGGTACGACACTAGGGAAATGTGCTGTATCTCGATTTAGTGATGGAGAAATTCAAATTAATATTGAAGAAAGCATCCGTGGTTGTGATGTTTATGTCGTTCAGTCCACATGCTCACCGGTGAATGAGCATTTGATGGAATTATTAATTATGATTGATGCTTTGAAACGTGCATCTGCAAAGTCAATTAATATTGTTATGCCTTATTATGGGTACGCTAGACAAGATCGAAAAGCAAGATCAAGAGAACCGATCGCAGCAAAACTAGTAGCCGACCTATTAGAAACAGCTGGATCTGATCGGGTGATAACACTTGATTTACACGCACCGCAAATTCAAGGCTTTTTTGATAGCCCGATCGATCATTTACAAGGTGTGCCAATTCTTTCCGATTATTTTGAAGCAAAGAACTTGGAAGATATTATTATTATGTCACCAGACCATGGCGGGGTGACACGCGCCAGAAAGATGGCTGATCGCTTGAAGGCGCCAATTGGAATAATTGATAAGCGCAGACCGCGACCTAATGTGGCTGAAGTAATGAATATTGTCGGGAATATTGAAGGGAAGACAGCCATTTTAATTGATGATATCATTGATACTGCAGGTACAATTACTTTAGCAGCAAATGCATTAATTGAAAATGGTGCCAAGGAAGTATATGCTTGTTGTACACATCCCGTATTATCTGGCCCAGCAATGCAACGAATTAATGATTCAAAAATTAAAGAATTGGTTGTAACCAATTCGATTCCTTTACCAGATGATAAGCGAATCGATAAAATTACACCACTTTCTGTCGCTCCTTTAATTGGTGAAGCGATTGTTCGTGTGCATGAATTGCAATCCGTTAGTATTTTGTTTGATTAATGTTTAGGTTTTAGCCGAAACGGGTAATATTTGTGATGGAGGTTTATTTGTGCAGAGTAAATGAGTGCGAGTCTGAAGGCTCTTATATACGAAAGCGAATAAATAATGTAAGATTGAAATATTGGCAACAAACGAAGGTTTTTAACTAATTTGGAGGGTGATTAACGTGGCAGTAAAACTAGCAGCGCAACGAAGAGAAGATCATACGAAATCAGCAACAAAAGAAATTAGAAATAGCGGACGTGTTCCAGCTGTAATCTATGGAAAAGCAAAAGAATCGAAGTCGATTGCTGTAGATAGTGTTGAATTGATCAAAACAGTTCGTGACGAGGGTAGAAATGCGATTATCTCACTTCACATTGAAGATGAAAAACCTGTAGATGTGATGCTACATGAATATCAAATTGATCCATTAAAAGATGAACTTGTCCATGCTGACTTTTATATTGTAGATATGGCTGAAGAGATGGATGTGGAAGTGAATATCCACATAGAGGGAGAAGCAAAAGGTACGAAAGATGGCGGTGTCTTGCAGCAACCATTATATGCGTTGCAAGTGCGTGCGAAACCAGCTGACATTCCTGAAGAAATCGTTGTTGATGTTTCTGATTTAGATATTGGAGATAGTATTGCAGTGTCTGATATTGACATTCAAGGAAAATACGAACTCTTAGATGATCCAGTTACCACGGTTGTAACGGTATCAGCGCCAGATACGTTAGAGGACATTGAAAAGGCACCAGCTGAGAATGCAGAGCCAGAATTAGTAGATGGAGAAAAGGAAGCATAAGTTTTGACTACTATAAAACTAAGTAAGAGGTAGTTGCGGTAAAAGCAAGCGTGTTGCAATATGTCAAAGGAAGGATCATTATTTTATCCTTTTGGAAAGCCATAGCCATATGGCTAGCAACTCATCATGTCCTATTGACTATTGGGTGGGGTCGCTCATTTCGAACACGGTAAGTGAAGATAAGTGAACGCAACTCTCCCTCCTAATTAGGAGGGAGAGTTGCGTTGTATGATTTTTATCAGGTTGTAAAGGCCTGCTATTATAAGGGAAAAGCTTAGCTTTTGCCCATAAAGACATGCAGATAGTTAAATTTTTTAATAATCCCATTCATAGGTTTAAAATGAAAAAGATAAAGGAAGTACGTTTATGAAATGTATTATAGGTTTAGGAAACCCAGGGAAAAAATATCATCAGACGAGACATAACATTGGTTTTATGGTAATTGATGAATTATTGCAACGTCATCAGCTAACATTGGATAAATCAAAATTTAAAGCAGATTACACGATGGTGCAGATGGGACAGGAAAAAGTGATGTTTGTAAAACCACAAACATTTATGAACCTTTCTGGTGATGCTATAAGGCCAATAATTGACTATTACAACATTGATTTATCGAATGTTTTGATTATTTTTGATGATTTGGATTTGCCAGTCGGTAAAATTAGGCTTCGTCAAAAAGGTGGTCATGGAGGTCATAATGGCATTAGATCAATTATCGACCATGTTGGGACGAAGGATTTTAAACGGATTCGAATTGGTATCGGTAGGCCTGATGTCTCACAATCCATTATTCATTATGTGCTACAAAGATTTCCAAAACATGAAACATCTGAGGTAACGCTTAGTGTGCAAAAAGCAGCCGATGCATGTGACGCGTGGATAGAACGTCCATTTCCTGAAGTTATGAATGAATATAATCAATAATTACCACATATAAAAAACAAACAGCGTTTTTTGCTCTATAACTCTTTTTAGGGTCTATAGTATAAGGAAACTACAGTTTTTGCTATCAAGATTTAGCATGAAGTCAAGTTTTGCTAGCGCTTGGATGCGGTTGTTAATACACATAAACGAAAGTATATTTTTAACGGGAACTACTTGAATAGCTGGTGTGCATTTAGGTTAAACTAGTTACTAACAATTGAAGTAAAATGATTTTTTACTTGGCGGGTGCTATAAGTATAGTAGCTGCTATAAGGTTTTTAAATCGTATTGGAGGCGGTTCCCGTTGACAATGATATACTTGTGTAAGCATTGTGGACAAAAACTAGGAAGTATACAACAACACATGATTGATTTATCCATATTAGGATTTGACCAATTATCAGTGAAGGATAAAGAAGAAATGATTGTTTATAAACCAAATGGGGATATGCATATCAAGGTGATTTGCGAAGACTGCCAAGATACACTAGGTCAACATCCTCACTATCATGAATTAGATTTCTTTATACAATAGAACATGTGGTTAGCCTTTGGTGCAGCGTAGCCAAGGCATTTTTGCACTTGTAAAAGAATGGAAAGAAGCACGCAATATTTTAAAAAGATAAGAAAGTATAAAACTGAGGTGCCAGTGGATATGGAGATAACTGAATAGCCACACCCTGCTCAACTGGGTGACTTCACGAAATCGCCCTAAGCTAAGTCATCATCGGTTCGTGGCTAAGAGGAAGGCCGACTAAAAACGGACTTGCCGCCCGACGTCGGCATACCACTGCTTTAGTAGCATATGATTCCTTTATCTCGTTGATCCGGTTCATTCGCTACGTTGCTAAACGAGCACTTGCACCTTTGTTCCGTTATAGCAAAGTATCAAATTTCCATGGTTAATAGTATAAGCAAAAAGACGGCACTCTTCCGCTATCCGATTTGGCGGTAAGCTAAGTTTTTCTAACACTATAGGAAAGTATAAAAGTTTAAAGGTTTATAGTATAAGAAAAACTATGCCATTCGCCATAAGACTTGGCGACAAGCCAAGTTTTTCTAAAAATGAAGGGCAAGCATACGAACTAGAAAAATCTTCGGAGTACGAGATTCGTTGCATAGCTCCTATGTAAGTGGAGGTTTAGGAATGAAAGGAATACAAAAATATTTATACAATAAAGAAGATATACAATCCATTATTAATGGAGTGCAAGCAGGAATGGATGAACAGCTTGTAGCAGGGCTATCTGGTTCAGCTAGAGGCTTACTTGTATCTGTTATTCGAGGCGAGATGAAGAAGCCGATTTTGTTAGTCACCCACCAACTTGTGCAAGCACAGCAACTATACGATGATTTGGTTGGTATTGTGGGAGAGGAAGATGTTCATCTATATCCTGTTAATGAACTGATTGCTTCAGAAATCGCTATTGCAAGTCCAGAGTTACGCAGCCAGCGAATTGATTCATTAACTGCTTGGTCTCAAAATAAATCGGGGATTTTAATAGCTCCAGTATCTGCCTTAAAACGAATACTTCCTCCTCCAGCGTATTGGCAAACATATCAACTAGCATTTAAATATGGAGAAGAAATTGATGTAAATCATTATTTAACAAATTTAATAGATATGGGATATGATCGCGCTTCCATGGTTACAACACCAGGTGAGTTTAGTAAACGTGGAGGAATTATTGATATATATCCTATTACCGAAAAGCATCCGATTCGAATTGAGCTATTTGATGAGGAAATTGACTCCATTCGTTATTTTGATGCTGAAACCCAACGTTCATTAGATAAGCTGGAGGAAGTTACGATTGGGCCAGCAACAGAATTGCTATTAACAGAGTCCGATCTTCATACGGCTGGGGAGCGTTTGGAGGAAGCGCTTGCCGATACATTGAAAACGTTAAAGACACAAGAAGCAAAAGCAACATTGACAGAGGTAGTGCAACGAGATGTAGATCGATTAAAAAACCTCGAGCGCTTTCCTGAGATGTATAAATACATTGGTTATTTATATACAAATCCTGCTAGCTTACTAGATTACTTGCCAGGTGATGGCCAAATAATTATTGATGAAATGAGCCGAATACAAGAGACTGCATTACATTTGGATATAGAAGAGGGTGATTGGTACAGTAATTTACTAGCCAATAATCAAATGGTTAGAAATAGTTCATTTTCATTTGATTGGCATGCTATATGGGAGCGTATGAAGCAGCCGCGTATCTATATGTCTGTGTTTTTACGCCATATCCCTAATACACAACCACAAAATATTGTTAATTTATCTTCACGACCGATGCAAGAATTCCATGGTCAAATGCATTTATTTAAAAATGAATTACTCCGCTGGGAAAAGGGGGACTATTCTGTTATCGTTTTAGCTCCAGATAAAGAAAGAGCGGAAAGAATCCACTCTATATTTATGGATTATGATATCGATTTTGGGATTACAGAAGATTTACGGCTCCCTGTTGATAAACCAACGATTGCGGTAGGGAATATATCAAGTGGCGTAGAGTTGCCGATGCACAAGCTTGTGTTAGTGACTGAGCAAGAACTATTTAAAAAACGTACAAAACGACCGAGAAAGCAACAAAAAATCTCAAATGCCGAACGAATTAAGGATTATCAAGAATTAAAAGTAGGCGATTATGTTGTACATACAAATCATGGTGTCGGAAAATACCTCGGTATAGAAACTTTAAAAGTGAATGATCTGCATAAGGATTATTTGCTAATTAAATATTCTGGCGATGATAAGCTGTTTGTACCTATTGATCAAATTGACCAAGTACAAAAATTTGTAGGATCAGAAGGAAAAGAACCGAAGCTCTATAAGCTAGGCGGAAGTGAATGGAAAAAAGTAAAACGGAAAGTGCAATCATCTGTAGAGGATATTGCAGATGATCTCATTAAGCTCTATGCTGAAAGAGAAGCAAGAAAAGGGTACGCGTTTTCTGAAGATACAGAAATGCAACGCGAATTTGAAGCATTGTTTCCTTATCAAGAAACAGAGGATCAATTACGTTGTATTCAAGAAATTAAACAAGATATGGAAAGAGAACGTCCAATGGATCGTCTTCTTTGTGGGGATGTTGGCTACGGAAAAACAGAAGTAGCTATTCGCGCAGCCTTTAAGGCAATTGCTGATGGAAAACAAGTTGCGTTATTAGTTCCGACGACGATTCTAGCACAGCAACATTTTGAAACAATACGAGAGCGTTTTCAAGATTATCCAATTACTATCGGTTTATTAAGTAGATTTAGAACGAGAAAGCAGCAAAAGGAAACGTTAGATGGATTAAGAAAAGGAACTGTTGATATCGTTATTGGTACACATCGTATTTTATCTAAAGATGTTCAGTATCATGATTTAGGTTTATTAATTGTTGACGAAGAGCAACGCTTCGGAGTAAAGCATAAGGAAAAAATTAAGCAGTTAAAATCGAATGTAGATGTACTTACGTTAACGGCAACACCTATTCCACGAACATTGCATATGTCTATGCTTGGTGTGCGGGATCTTTCTGTAATTGAAACGCCACCAGAAAATCGTTTTCCAATTCAAACCTATGTGATGGAATATAATCCAATATTTGTTCGAGAGGCAATAGAGCGTGAAATGGCTCGAGGAGGTCAAGTGTTTTTTCTACATAACCGTGTAGAAAATATTGAAGAGATAGCTAGAGAGCTAAGTTCACATATTGATGCTAGGATAGCGGTTGCGCATGGTCAAATGAATGAATCGGAATTGGAGAATGTTATTTTTTCCTTTTTAGAAGGAGAATTTGATGTCCTTGTAAGTACGACGATTATTGAAACGGGTGTTGATATTCCAAATGTAAATACCTTAATTGTAAACAATGCCGACCGAATGGGACTAAGTCAATTGTATCAATTGCGTGGTCGTGTAGGGCGTTCAAATCGAGTTGCTTATGCGTACTTTACGTATAGAAAAGATAAAGTGCTTACCGAAGTTGCAGAAAAACGTCTACAAGCAATTAAAGAATTTACAGAATTGGGTTCTGGATTTAAAATCGCTATGCGCGATTTATCCATTCGAGGAGCGGGCAACCTGCTTGGTGCTCAACAGCATGGATTTATCGATTCGGTCGGTTTTGACATGTATTCACAAATGCTCAAAGAGGCGATTGATGCTCGCAAAGAAGGTAAAGATATAAGTGATGTAAAGCCATTTGATCCAGAATTGACATTAGTAATTGATGCGTATATTCCAGATGAATATATCCCAGATGAAAAGCAAAAAGTAGACATCTATAAACAATTCCAATCCATGGAGACGACAGAAGATAAACAAGATTTACATGACGAATTAATTGATCGATTTGGGGACTATCCAGAAGAGGTAACCAATTTATTTACCGTATCTACGTTGAAAATGCTAGCGAAGCGAGAGCGAGTCCGTTCTATAAGTGAAAGTGAGAAAAACAAAAAAATCGAAGTGCTCGTTGATGAAGAGCGTAGTCAACAAATTGATGGCGCAAAAGTATTCGAAATGGCGAATGCGTATGGACGAGATATCCAACTTGGAACCGAAAGCAGTAAATTAAAAATTGTATTTAAATATACCAATACGACGAAGCAGCAATGCTATAAAAATGTGGAAACGTTTATCGATAATTTAAAATTTGCCAATCGTAGTTAGTAAAAATTAGTATTGTATGTATAGTTATCCTGTTTTGCCTCATACTAAAACCACAGAAGATGATTTTTACACGGATTTTTGTGTGAAAAGCAGAGTCAATCACCATAAGAAAGTGAGGCAACAAAGTATGAAAGCAACAGGAATTGTGCGACGTATTGATGATCTTGGGAGAGTTGTTATACCTAAAGAAATAAGGAGAACGTTACGCATTAGAGAGGGCGATCCACTAGAAATATACGTGGACCGTGAAGGAGAAGTTATTTTAAAGAAATATTCTCCTATTAGTGAGCTAGGTCAATTTGCTAAAGAATATGCAGAAGCGTTGTTTGATTCTTTGCATACCCCTGTTATCATATCCGATCGAGATGAGGTTATTGCAGTAGCAGGAGAATCAAAAAAAGAGTACTTAAACAAAAACATCGGATCCCCTCTAACTAGTATTATTGAAGGTAGACAACAAGTCATGGAAAAAGAAACAAAATCATTAGAAATTGTCGATGGGCATGAAGAAGACTTGATATCCTATTGTATTAGTCCAATTATTGCAAATGGTGATGCAATTGGATCCGTAGTGATTTTTGCTAAAGAAGGGGAAAGCTTTTCAGCTGTTCAACAAAAAGCAGCAGAGACAGCGGCAAGCTTTCTAGCCAAGCAAATGGAATAATGTAATCTACTCCATAAGTGTGTCTGTTCAAAACAGAAGTAAAAAGGACTGAATTCAGCTAAGATCGCACCATCTATGCTTAAAAACTTCCTTTTTTCAAGGAACTGGAAAACGAACCAACGAAGAAATTGGATGTGTCATTAGTACTGAACTTTTTTGAACAACCGCTATAAGACGATAAACCAAAGTCCGAACTATATTTGATATTCTCTCCATAGAATTTCGAATTAGTTCGGCTTTTTCTGATATTATAGGAGAATATAAAGCTTTGACGTTTATCGTATAAGAAAACTGCAGCTTTCACCATAAAGTTTTGGTGTTTCTTATACGGCAAAAAATATCCCTCTTGCTATGTAAGACTATGATATAATGAACCATATATTGTAGTATCAAAAAATCAAATTCGCGCTCGCGCAATTATTATGAAGGTTCCTTTAAGAACCATGTTGCAAAAGGAAGTTCTACATGAATAGAAATGAAACAAATCAGCTTGTAAAAGGGGCGTTATTGTTAACAATTGTTGGCGTAATCAGTAAGCTATTAAGTGCTGGCTATCGTATCCCTTTGCAAAATGTAACAGGAGACATGGGGATTTATGTCTATCAACAGATCTACCCTGTCCTAGGAATTGGACTAATGTTAGCTTTATACGGATTTCCGTCGGCGATAGCAAAGCTAGCAGCGGAAGAACAATCTCAATCTCAAAGATTGTCTTTAACAAGTTTTTATTTCCCCATTTTCCTAATACTCTGTATGCTTAACGGCAGTTTAGCACTATTTATTTACATGAATGCACCATATATTGCAGGTTGGATTGGTGATGAACGTCTTACAGAAATATACTATTTAGGTGCGTTAACATTTTTATTTATACCAGTAACGGCATTGTTACGTGGTACTTTTCAAGGGAATTTTGTGATGAAACCTACTGCTTTTTCTCAACTAGCTGAACAGTTGTTTCGAGTAACGATTATCATTACTTCAGCAATAGTCATTGCCGAAAGTGGAAAGCCTATTTATACGATAGGAAGGGCTGCTGTTTTTGCCTCCATAATCGGGTTAATTGTTGCGACTATTGTTTTAGCTTGGTTTTTTTGGCGTGATAAGCCATTTCATATAGAAAAGCGACCTTATTCCATGCGTCATTATGTACATACGATTATTACTATTGGTATTGTTGCTACGTTAAACCATATGGTGTTACTTTTATTACAGTTTGCAGATACATTTACGTTATTTCCGAGTCTTTTAAAGGGTGGTTATTCTCAGCTCATGGCAATGGAGGCTAAAGGTGTGTTTGATCGAGGGCAACCGCTTATTCAGATTGGTACGGTACTTGGATCATCGTTTGCATTGGCTCTAATGCCATCTATTTCGACGAGAAAATTAACGGAACAGCCGCAAATCTTTTACCCTTATATTCGTGGGGCGATGCTATTTAGCATTTATTTAGCAACAGGTGCGACGGTCGGGCTAATAGCTATTTTTCCTGAAGTAAATCAAGCTCTGTTTCAAGATCAACAAGGCCACGCTGCGTTACGTCTGTTAATGGTTGCGGTTTTATTGAGCTCACTTGCCATTACAGCTGCATCTATTTTACAAGGATTAGGATATATAAAACGTGTTGCTTTACTTATATTACTAGCATTTTTCATGAAATGGATTGGCAATCTATGGCTTGTCCCATCAATAGGGATATTTGGCAGCTCCTTTGCTACAGTGCTCGCTTTACTCGTGTTTAGTGTGATTGCTTTAACAGAGCTACGGCGAAAGCTACCATTATTACAACTTTTAAGAAACGTACAATGGAAGGCGTTGCTACTTGCTACTTTCGTTATGGTTAGTTATTTATGGATAGTGAAATGGGTAGCGCATCCTTGGCTTGCACCTACAAGAGTGGCATCGTTTCTATTTGTTGTTTTCCTATCTATTACAGGCGCTACTGTATACGGGTATTGCTTAATAAGACTAAAAGCTTTTACGGAACAACAATTGCAAATGCTCCCATCGCGACTTTCTTTACGATTCATTCGCAAGCAGCGTTATCGATAAAGGTAGCGAAATGAGGAAGCTTACACCAATGAGGTTTTTATCAATTACCGCTTTAAAATTAGAAAAGACGAGCTGGACAAGTCTACATGGGAGGTAACTGCATCCACAACATTTCAGGATTTACTCGTCTAAGCAAAACTACGTCCATAAAAGGATGGTGATAAGCCAAGTTTTTCTAAGACGATAAGAAAGTATAAAAATTAGATGCTTTGAGGTAAGAAAATAACAGAGTAAGCCACGTCCGGCTCCAGCGCCCAGCAACTAGGCGATTTCACGAAGTCTCCCTACGATAAGCCACCATCGGTTCGTGCTAAATAGGAAGGCCGACTAAAAACGGGCTTGCCAGAGGGCGCCGGCATACGCCTGTTTTAGTGGCATGATTCCTAAAACTTTAGTTGATTCGTTCCACTGCTACGTTGCTAAACGAGCGCCCTGAGCCTTTGTTCTTTGTTTTTACCCATTCTTTTGTGTAACCATCTTATCTCCTATATTTTCGCAAATATTTTTCAAATTGTTACAAGAAGGGATATGTTGTGAATGATTGCTCTTGTCTTGTCAAAAAGGGTGTCTCCTCCATCAATCATGAATAAAAGCGAACGAAACAGTTGCATTCTTCCTAACGCTTGTTCGTGTTGAATCCTGTTTAAACCGTAAAAAGTAGTCGAACGATTTTTTTACAAGCTCTGAAGTTTTGACAAAAACAGTTCGCATATTGTGGTTAAATATGATTTACAGAGAGGGAGTGGTGGTTATGATGGAATCAATGTCAAGGTTACAGCCTAAAGCACTAATAGCTCAACAGGCAAGTCAGTGGGACAAGCTGAGGAGTCTACTTTACGCAAAGCTGAAAATGGTTTTAGTGGATAGAGGCTGGTTATTTTACATGATTGGGTTTTTATTAGGCCGGGCAGTTATTTTATCAGCTGTTTCGCCATTTGCGGTAGCTTTCTTAGCGACGATGTGGCTTGTCTATAAGGAAAAAGCGGCTAAAGCTATGATAGCCGTACTAATAGGTGCTTTGAGCTATTCTGTAGACCATGGAATTTTTACAGCTTTAGGGTTATTTGTTTTTCTGTTTTTAGCAGGACTATTTAAACAAGCAAAAAATCAACAGTTACTCATACCGTTTTTTGTATTTCTTGCTTCTGTAAGTACACGAATTTTTCAATATTCGATAGAACAGCAGTTGGCAGCATATGAATGGATGCTTGTGTTCGTAGAAGGGGTGTTAGGGACGGTTCTCGTTTTAATATTTATGCAGAGTATGCCGTTATTATCACCAAAAAGGTATAATCCAGCGTTAAAAAACGAAGAAATTGTCTGTATGATTATTCTCCTTGCTTCCATTCTTACAGGAACGATTGGTTGGACGCTTTATGGAGCAGCTGTGGAGCAGGTACTCGCTCGTTATTTTGTACTTATTCTTGCTTTTGTTGGTGGAGCAGCTGTAGGATCGACGGTTGGAGTGGTAACAGGATTGATTTTGTCACTTGCCAATGTTGCCAATTTATATCAAATGAGTTTATTAGCATTTTCAGGACTTTTAGGAGGATTATTAAAAGAGGGAAAAAAACCTGGTGTAGCCATTGGGTTATTTGTTGGAACGTTCTTAATTGGTATTTATGGGAATATGACAGCGCTTATCCCTTCCATCATAGAGACGTCGATGGCAGTTGTCCTCTTTCTACTTACACCAGCAGGCTGGTTTAAAAAGCTGTCTCGGCTTATTCCAGGGACGGAGGAGTATACAAATGAACAAGAACAATATTTACAAAAAGTTCGCAACGTAACAGCCCAACGGGTGGAGCAGTTTTCTGGTGTTTTTCAAGCGTTATCGAATAGTTTTGCAAGTGCCGATTCGCATTTAGAAGATGAGCAGGAGATAAGGCGAGAAACGGACTATTTTCTAAGTCAAGTTACGGAAAAATCATGTCAGAATTGTTTTATGAAAGAAAGGTGCTGGCAAAAGGAGTTTGATAAAACGTACAGCTTAATGGAATTGCTAAAGGAAGGGTTACAAGAAGGAGGGAAACCGCCAAAAACAACCATAAGGGAATTTGAAAATTTTTGCGTAAAGCCACAAAAAGTATTGGATGCCATGAAGGAAGAGGTATCGTATTTTGAAGCAAACCAAAAGTTAAAACAACAAGTATTAGAAAGCAAGAAGTTAGTCGCTGATCAATTGCAAGGGGTCTCGGAGGTGATGGAAGATTTTGCGAAAGAAATTTTAAAAGAACGCGAGCACCATGAGCAACAGGAAATGCAAATTATACATGCATTAAAGCAATTAGGAATGGAATTAGAGAAACTGGAGATTTACAGTTTGGAAAAAGGCAATGTAGACATTGAAATGACATTAACATTTTATGAATATCGTGGGGAAGGTGCCAAACTAATAGCACCTGTTTTATCGGATATTTTATCTGAAGTAATCGTTGTGAAGCAAGAAGAAATTGCGCCATTTCCAAATGGTTATAGTTACTTGGCGTTTGGAACAGCGCGAGAGTTTGTAGTAGAAACAGGTGCTGCTAATGCGGCAAAAGGAGGTGGACTTATATCTGGGGATAGTTACACTACGATAGAATTAGGCGCTGGAAAGTATGCGATGGCAATTAGTGATGGCATGGGAAATGGTGCTCGTGCGCAGGAAGAAAGTGTGGAAACGTTAAGGCTTCTGCAACAAATATTGCAGACAGGTATACCTGAAAAAGTAGCCATTAAATCCATTAATTCAATTTTATCTTTACGTTCGACCGAAGAAATGTTTGCAACGCTGGATTTAGCCGTCATAGATTTGCACAATGCATATGTACAATTTTTAAAAATTGGTTCTTCACCAAGCTTCGTGAAGCGAGGAAATGAATTATTAAAAATTGAAGCAAGCAATTTACCGATGGGGATTATCCAGGAATTTGATGTTGATATCGTTGGTGAGCAGTTGCTTCCTAATGATCTGTTAATTATGATGAGTGACGGTATTTTTGAAGGTCCTAAACATATTGAAAATACGGATATATGGCTAAAGCGTAAAATTCGTGACATGCGCACAAACGATCCACAGGAAATAGCTGACTTGATTTTAGAAGAGGTGATTCGTACAAGAGGTGGAGAAATTGAGGATGATATGACGGTCGTTGTTGCTAAGGTAAAGAAGAATACACCTAGGTGGGCTGGAGCACCTCTCTATTCTGTATCCTCCTAGTGCCAATATGACACAAATCTGGGGGGGAGGAAAGAAAATGCGCTTACGGCTTGCTGCTGCTTCCTAACATTGCCTTCCATCTATCATAATCGCTAGCCATTTATGTATAGAGAAGCGGAAAGATGGCGATGATGGTACTGAAAAGTTGGGAGGTAGTTGGATTGAAAAAAGGCACTTTAAAACAAATATTACTTATTACAGATGGTTGTTCCAACAAAGGGGAGGATCCGGTTGCAGTAGCTTCAATCGCGCAACAACAAGGGATTACTGTTAATGTAATTGGCATATTAGATGATGGACATGCAGAACAAGATGAAAGTTTGCAAGAAGTAGAAGATATAGCTTTGTCTGGTGGGGGTGTTAGTCAGCTTGTTTACAAGCAATCTCTGTCGCAAACTGTGCAATCTGTTACCAAGCAAGCAATGACGCAAACAATGCAAGGATTTGTTAATAAAGAATTGGAGCAAATATTAGGTAAGGGCCAATCCATGGAAGATCTTGAACCAGAAAAACGTGGAGAAATTATGGAAGTAGTAGAGGATATGGGTGAGACTTGTGATCTAGAAGTGCTTGTTTTAGTAGATACAAGTGCAAGTATGTATGATAAGCTACCTACTGTAAAAGAAGCATTAATGGATTTATCCATCAGTTTAAATGCACGAATAGGACGAAATCGGTTTGCCATTTACCGCTTCCCTGGAAAACGAAAACAAATGGAAAGGATATTAGATTGGTCTCCAGCATTAGATAGCATTTCTTCTATCTTTCCTAAATTAACAAGTGGCGGAGTCACTCCGACTGGACCTGCTATTCGAGAAGCAATGTATCAATTTGGTAAGAAGAGCTTACGGAGGGGCTTTAAGTATGAAGATGAACAGCCAGGAATGGAAGAAGCTTGATAATGACATTCGTCCAGGGATAAAGCTGCGCGGCAAATGGCATGGAAAAACATATCTTATTCAAAGAAAGCTTGGCGCTGGAGCCATTGGCGTTGTATATCTTTGTGTTTCTAATGGGAAGCAGGCCGCATTAAAAATTAGTGATAAACGTTCATCTATGACGGTAGAAGTAAATGTACTTCGGTCATTGGCAAAGGTCCAAGGAAATCGGCTTGGGCCTTCTTTATTAGATGTAGATGATTGGGCGTCACCACAAGGAATATGCTATTCTTTTTATGTGATGGAATATTTGCACGGAGAGCCACTAATTAGCTACGTTCAGCGAAGGGGACAAGCATGGATTGGTGTTTTTATGCTACAACTTTTAGATGCTTTACAAGAATTGCATCAAAGCGGTTGGGTGTTTGGGGATTTAAAAGCTGATAACTTGCTTGTTGTCTCCTCTCCTCCAAAAGTTCGTTGGGTTGATGTTGGTGGAACAACCCAAATAGGGAGATCCATTAAGGAGTACACAGAATTTTATGATCGTGGCTATTGGGGCTTAGGGACTAGAAAAGCAGAGGCAAGCTATGACTTATTTGCGTTTACAATGGTTTTTTTACATGTATATTATCCAAATCAATTTGCAAAAGAATCCTCTCCACAAAAACAGTTGTTTCGCAAAATTGATAGTGTAAAAGAGCTAGCACCGTATCGTATGGTTTTAAAGAAAGCGCTTGTCGGAAACTATCATACGAGTAAGCAGATGAAAAATGACTTATTAAAAATAATTTATACTACAGAACGAAAAAATATGCGTGCTCATCAACAACATGGACAGCAAACAAATTCATCCTCCTTATTTATCGATATAGGAGGCATATCCGCACTGGCAATCATTTATTATGCAGTTTCTTTGCTTTTTCAGTAACAAGTATTGTGATAGGATTACATTATACGTTAAAAAAAGAATCCGCGTTTGTTGGAGATGGACAAATGGAAGAAAAAGTGCGACAGTTTATGAAGCGACATCAGTTATTCACGAAAGGAGCAACGATTTTAGTCGGTGTCTCTGGAGGGCCAGACTCTATGGCATTATTGCATTATTTAAACACGATGAAGGAAAGTTGGGGGTTCCGAGTTGTTGCCATAACCGTTGATCATCAGCTTCGAGGGGAAGAATCATTAGCAGATGTATCTTATGTCAAACATATCTGTGAACAATGGCAAATTGAATGTGTTTCTACGTCTGTCAATGTTCCTGCTTGGAAACAAAAAAATAAACAAGGAACACAAATAGCCGCAAGAACGTTACGCTATACTGTATTTAAGGAGCAAATGGAGAAGTTTAAGGCAGATTATTTAGCGTTAGGCCACCACGGCGATGATCAAATTGAAACGATGGTGATGCGCCTTGTTCGTTCGGCTGATGTTCAAAGTTTTAAAGGGATACCTGTTAAACGTTCCTTTTCTAATGGTTGGATTGTGCGACCGCTTCTTTGTGTAACAAAAGGTGACATATGGGACTATTGTCAAGCGCATCAGATTGTACCGCGACTAGATCCTTCTAACGAAGAAACGGTATACACACGTAATTATGTCAGGCAGCATATTGTACCAATGTTAAAACAAAAAAATAGCAACTTACATACAACTGTGCAACATTTAAGTGAAACATTAGCTATTGACGGCGCTTATATTTTGCAAGAAGCAAAAAAAATGGTAGACGCTGTTGTATGTTTTGATTCAGCAAGGCTACAATTATCATTTGAAATTCATGCGTTTAAAACGTATGCATTTGCTTTACAAAGACGTGCCTATCATCTAATATTAAACTATCTGTATGTGGATGTTCCTGACAGTTTGTCTTATGTACATGAAGAGCAATTTTTGGCATTGATTTACCATCAAACGGGCAATGCACAGATCGATTTCCCCGCTGGACTAAAAGTAGAGAAGTCCTACGATCAAATAAGGTGTTACTTTCGTGATGACCTTTCTAGCTCATCATCATATCATAAGTTAATAAGTATCCCAGGGCAAACAATTTTACCTGATGGCTCCGTGATGTATGCTGAATGCGGTGAAGCGGTAACGGAACAAACGAAGTATAGCCTTACCATTCCCGTTAATCAGGTAGCACTTCCATTACATATAAGAACCCGAAAACAAGGCGATAAAATGCGTGTAGCCGGGTTAAACGGAAGGAAGAAACTAAAGGATATTTTCATTGATGCAAAAGTGCCTCGTCATCAACGAGCAACATGGCCGTTAGTGACAGATAATGACGGGGAAATTCTATGGTTAGTCGGTTTGCGAAAAGCAGCCGTTGCAAAACCTCAGATGAATACCTCACAAATACAATTATATTTTCAAGATGGCAACAGGTAGGAGGAGCAGGATATATGCATAATGATATTAAAGAAGTGTTAATATCACAGGAGGAAATTGCAAATAAGTGTAAAGAATTAGGGGAACAATTAACGAGGGAGTATGATGGCAAGTTTCCACTAGCTATCGGTGTGTTAAAAGGTGCTATGCCGTTTATGTCCGATATTTTACGCTATACAGAGACGTATTTAGAGATGGATTTTATGGATGTCTCTAGCTATGGCAAAGAAATGCGTTCTTCTGGTGAAGTAAAGATTGTTAAAGACCTTGATACAAAGGTGGAAGGACGCGATTTGCTTATCATCGAAGACATTATCGATAGCGGTTTAACTTTACGTTATTTAGTGGATTTATTTAAATATCGCAAGGCTAATTCTGTTAAAATTGTTACATTATTAGATAAGCCGACAGGAAGAACTGCGGACATCAAAGCGGACATGATTGGTTTTGAAGTGCCTAATGAATTTGTTGTAGGCTATGGGTTAGACTACCAAGAGAAATATAGAAACTTGCCTTATATTGGTGTGTTAAAGCCAGAAGTATATGGTGGGGAATAAAAATTTACCACCAAAGTAGTTGTAGCATAGGAAGATTTAGACAAGGTTACGTAGTGTACAACAATACCAAATGCTTGAATGGATCTACGATTAGGAAACCATGATGGTTTGTAGTTAGTTAGCTGTTAAGTTTTTGAAAAATTTGCAGACAAATGTCTTTCTTTTCTAATCAAACGAATGAAAGAAGTTTATCGTATAAGAAACTACAAATTTTATCTTCATAAGGGCTTGGCGACAAACCGTGTTTTCTAAATATCTTTATAGTATAAGCAACCAATACAAGGTGACGGTAAACTCCGACAAAATGAAGTTTCCGTTTATCCTATTTTTAAGGTAAATTAGTTGTATTCCAACTTTTTAGTATGGTACGATGTAATATAGTTTTTCCCCGCTTGGGAGGAGGTAAGCAATGAGCCGGATATTTCGGAATGCAGTTTTCTGGATAGTGATTGTCCTTGTGATTATTTCGGTTATTTCACTGTTCAGTGGGCAAAATGAAGAAGCAAAAGAATATAATGTTAAGCAATTTATGGATGCTTTAAATAATGGTGAGATTAAAGAAATGACCATGCAACCAGCTAACGGTATTATTCGTTACGAAGGTGTATTAGAAGACGAAGAAAAGCCGTTTGTTGCGCAAGTTCCAGATAATACAGATATTATTTCTTCCATTACGGAACAAGCAAATGAACAAAGTGACCTTTTTGTAGAAGAAGAAGAGCAACCGAGTATGTGGGTAACGCTTTTAACTACAATGATTCCGTTTTTAATCATTGGACTTCTCTTTTTCTTTATACTTAGTCAAGCCCAAGGTGGAGGCGGCGGCGGTCGCGTTATGAACTTTGGGAAGAGTAAGGCAAAAATGTATAGTGAAGATAAAAAGAAAGTTCGCTTTAAAGATGTAGCGGGTGCTGATGAAGAGAAACAAGAACTAGTAGAGGTAGTTGACTTTCTAAAAGATCCAAGAAAATTCTCTGCTGTTGGTGCTAGAATTCCGAAAGGTGTACTTTTAGTGGGACCTCCAGGAACTGGTAAAACATTATTAGCACGTGCCGTAGCAGGAGAAGCTGGTACACCCTTTTTCTCTATAAGTGGTTCAGACTTTGTGGAGATGTTTGTTGGTGTTGGTGCTTCGCGTGTACGTGATTTGTTTGAAAACGCAAAAAAGAATGCTCCTTGTATCATTTTTATAGACGAAATAGACGCAGTTGGTAGACAGCGTGGAGCGGGCCTTGGCGGTGGTCATGATGAGCGTGAACAAACTTTAAACCAATTGCTTGTAGAGATGGATGGTTTTGGTGCTAACGAAGGGATTATCATTATGGCAGCAACGAACCGTGCTGACATTTTAGATCCTGCTTTATTACGACCAGGCCGTTTTGATCGACAAATTATGGTAGACCGTCCAGATGTGAAGGGACGTAAAGAGGTTTTAGAAGTACATGCTAGAAACAAGCCGCTAGCGGAGGATGTTGATTTAAAAACAATTGCTATGCGTACGCCTGGTTTTTCAGGTGCTGATTTGGAGAACTTACTAAATGAAGCAGCATTAGTAGCAGCAAGACGAGACAGTAATAAAATTGAAATGCTTGATGTGGATGAAGCAATAGACCGCGTTATTGCGGGACCTGCTAAGAAAAGCAGAGTGATTTCTGAAAAAGAGCGAGACATTGTAGCGTATCATGAAAGTGGGCATACCGTTATCGGAATGGTTTTAGATGATGCGGATATCGTTCATAAGGTTACCATTGTACCACGTGGCCAAGCGGGCGGTTATGCGGTCATGTTACCTAAGGAAGACCGTTACTTTATGACGAAACCAGAGCTTTTTGACAAAATAACAGGTCTTTTGGGTGGTCGTGTAGCGGAAGAAGTTATCTTCGGAGAAGTAAGTACTGGAGCTCATAACGACTTTCAGCGAGCAACAGCTATCGCTCGTAAGATGATTACCGAGTACGGTATGAGTGATCGGATTGGACCTTTACAGTTTACTTCTGGCGGTGGTCAAGTATTTTTAGGTCGCGATCTTAGCAATGATCAACAGTATAGTGATGCAATAGCGCACGAGATTGATCAAGAAATGCAAAACTTTATTAATTACTGTTATGATCGTGCGAAAGCAATTCTTACCGAGCATAAAGATAAGCTTGAATTAATTGCTAAAACTTTACTTGAAGTGGAAACACTAGATGCAAAACAAATAAAATCATTATTTGAAAAAGGCGTCCTTCCTGAACCGGAAGAAGATGATATGAAAGTGAATATTAAACCAAAAGATGAAGCGCCAGAGACGTATGAACAGGCAAAGGAAAAAGCGCTAAATAAACAACAAGAGAAAAAAGAAGATATCACAACGGATAATAAGCCACCTACACGTCCTAATGATGATACAACATCAAAAGAGCAAAAACCTTCATCTTTGGATGAAATAACAACGGACAATAAACCTTCATCAGAAGATGATGAAAAGTAACCAGAACAACTCCCTGCTATAACTTTGGTTAAAGTGGGGAGTTGTTTTATGCTATGAGGGAGTATGAGATTTGAAGTATTCAAGCTGGCATGTGGGATACTATCTAAACAAACATGCTAATTAATAAATAAACGCTAGCACTTGTAAACGGACAATGGAGCATTTTTAAATATTTTAAGTTATAGAACCTCTACATATTCATAGCAAAATAAATGTGGTATATTAAAAATCAGTTAGAAAAAGTTGGCTTGCCAACAAGTCTTTTTGGCGAAGCTATTGTTTTTCTTATACTACAAACAATAAAGTTTTATACTTTCCTATAGGAACAAAGGAACTAGGAAGAGTTTGAACAAAGAGAGGTTTGGAACCATATGTTACTTGTACTAGATGTTGGGAATACAAATACCGTATTGGGGGTCTTTGAAGGAGAAAATTTAAAGCACCAATGGAGAATTAAAACGGATCGACATAAAACAGAGGATGAATACGGCATGTTAATGCAATCCCTGTTTGCTTACAAAGGCATTTCTAATTCCGATATATCCGGAGTCATTATTTCTTCTGTCGTACCGCCAATTATGTACGCGTTAGAAAAGATGTGCAAGGACTATTTTCAAATAGAACCGATGATTATTGGGAAGGAACCTGTACATAATTATTTAAAAATGCAGTATCCCAATCCGAAAGAAATTGGGGCAGATCGAATTGTTAATGCAGTAGGCGCTATAGAAGAATATGGCGCACCACTTATCATTATTGATTTTGGGACAGCAACTACTTACTGCTATATAAATGAAAAAAAAGAATATTATGGCGGCGTCATTACTCCTGGCTTAAATGTGGCAATGGAAGCCTTGTACAATAGAGCTTCAAAATTACCAAAAATTGAAATACAAGCACCGCCCCATGTTATTGGAACATCTACTGTAGAAGCTATGCAATCTGGGGTTGTTTATGGATATGTAGGACAAGTAGATGGAATCGTTCGCCGTATGGAAATAGAAATGAATACGAGTACAACAGTTATTGCAACTGGCGGTTTAGCAGCTTTGATAGCTAATGAATCAGAAGTCATTCATCAAGTTGATCCATATTTAACCTTAAAAGGTTTGCGAATAATTTATGATAGGAATAAAGATTCTAATAATAATTTCTAAATCGTCTACGATAGATGTCTATAAAGCCTTAACTTGATGAGATGGGTTATACATTTTTGCTGTTCACTAAGATGGTTGATTTACTAATGTATCCTGAATATAGGTTGCTGTAAGACTACCACTTCAAATATAGGGAAATGGAAATAACAGCATGGCAACTGGGGTATAAACGGACCGTCTACTGATCTTATTATTTACACAAGAAGGGAGAAAAGACTTGTGAAAGACTTTATTATAAAAGCAACGGCTTATAATGGAATGGTGCGTGCTTATGCAGCGCTTTCTACAAATACAGTGGAAGAGGCACGTCAACGGCATGATACATGGGCAACTGCCTCGGCTGCTCTAGGAAGAACACTTACAATTACTGGTATGATGGGTGCTATGTTAAAAGGGGAGGATTCTATTACTACAAAGGTGATGGGAACGGGCCCTTTAGGAGCAATCATTGCTGATGCAGATGCAAAAGGACATGTTCGTGGCTATGTAATGAATCCGCATGTAGATTTTGAACTAAATGAAAAAGGGAAACTAGATGTTGCTAGAGCAGTTGGGAAAGAAGGAAGCATTAGTGTTATAAAAGATTTAGGCTTAAAAGATTATTTTACAGGAGAAGTTCCAATTATTTCCGGGGAAATAAGCGAGGATTTCACCTATTATTTTGCAAATTCCGAGCAAATTCCTTCAGCTGTTGGGGCTGGTGTTTTAGTTAATCCTGATCATAGTATTTTAGCATCTGGAGGATTTATTGTACAGCTTATGCCTGGAGCTAGTGATGAAGTTATTCAACAGCTAGAAGAGCAAATTCAATCTTTTCCACCGATTTCTTCCCTTATCCGCGAAGGAAATACACCAGAGCAAATTTTGCAACGTTTATTTAGAGGTCAGGAAATTAAAATACATGAATCATTACCGATGGAATTTCACTGTAGATGTTCTAAAGAACGTGTTGAGCGAGCTATTCAAGGTCTTGGGGAAGCGGAAATCCAAAGTATGATAGAAGAAGATCATGGAGCTGAAGCAAGCTGCCATTTTTGCAATAAGACGTATCAGTTTGCAGAAGAAGATTTGCGTCTTTTAAAGCAAAGCTTGAGTGAAAATTAAGTTTTTATAATAAAATAAGAAAGTATAAAATGAGGTGCTTGGGATAAGGAAACACTGAATAGCCACGTCCTCATCGCCCAGCAACTGGGCAACTTCACGAAATCACCCTACGATAAGCACCTTCGCTTACATTGTCTGCTTCGTGACTAAAATGAATGTGGGAGGAATAATCCCCTCCCATAGTCATTGGGTAGATTCATCTTAGCTTACATATGAAGTGCTTCTAAATCTAACTTTTTAGAATTAGGAATGTATGCTAGATATGTCTAAGTGGGAGATAATAGTACATAGGAGAAGAATCACAGTTAATGGAAGATGTACGTAACTATCACATTTTGGAAGTATTAGAGAAAAACACAACTTTTTAGCTGTACATTGACGGATTATTACTATAAACCATGCAAAAACCCTCACTAGTCATGTTCCGCGTTATTCCAATGAGGTCAAGAACTTTCTCTTCAACATGAAAATATCATTACGTACAAATAAATTCCGTTTATATTCTATAGATTGTACGCTTTCGTTGCTAAGCAAAAATTGGTTAGTGAAGCAAGTCCTATTTAATTGAATATTCAGTTTATAATAGGGGGAATAACGCATGTCAAAGAAGTTAATGTTAGGTATAATTGTCCTATTGTTAGTAACAAATATCGCCACTTTGTTCGTATGGAACCAAGAAGAAGTAGATATTGAAACAGGTAATGGCAAGAAGTATAAAAATAACGAAGCTGCAGCCACCGTTAATGGAGAAGAAATAAGCATTGAGGAGTGGCGAAAGGCTTTACGTGATACATATGGTGAAGAACATTTAAAAGCGATGATTGATCGGGAAATTGTAAGCCAATTAGCGAACGAAAGAGACATTTCCATAAGTGATAAAGTGATTGAAAGAGAGATATCTCTGTTGCTTGCTATGCAAGGTGTTCTAATCGAATCAGAATATGAAGATTTGGAAGCGAAGTGGGAAAAGGATATTCGACATCGCTATCAGCTGGAGAGGTTATTAACAGAAGATGTTTCGGTATCGGATGATACGATGAAAGAGCATTATGAAACATATGGCGAGCAATATAATTTTACAGCTTCGATGCAACTGTCCCATATTATTGTAAAAGAAATGAAAACTGCTGAGAAGGTATACAATGAATTAGAACAGGGGGCGTCTTTTAATTTACTAGCCCAAGAGTATTCTGTCGATGAAGAAACGCGTGCGGTTGGAGGATATTTAGGGTATCTATCTACAGAAAGCCAATACTTTCCAGATAGTTACGAAGTGATTGTCAATAATTTGCAGGAGTTCTCTTATAGTGAACCTTTTGAGGTGGGAGGAGAGGTTGCGCTCATCTACCTTCATCGAAAACTGCCTTCAATAACCTTTACGTATGAAGAAATGAAACCGTATATAATGAGTGAATTAGCTTTACAGGAGAAGAAACAAACCTTAGAAGCTGATCCGCTGTGGGAAAGTCAGGATATTGAATGGATTTATTCTGAATAGAGTAGCTTAAGAAAAGAAGGTATTTTTTAAGCCCAAATATCTATAGATTCAATTTGATTCGTTGACATTTTTTAAGGAACAGCGTAAATTAGTATTAAACTTATCGATTAACTAGGGATTAGGAGGCTGAAAAATGAAAGTTGCTCAAAGTGTAGCAGAATTAATTGGTGAGACTCCGATTGTGAAATTAAAAGGTATTGTAGATGAAAATAGTGCAGATATTTATGTGAAGTTGGAATTTATGAATCCAGGTAGCTCCGTAAAGGATCGAATTGCTTTAGCCATGGTGGAAGCTGCGGAACGAGAGGGCAAGTTAAAGCCAGGAGATACGATTATAGAGCCAACAAGTGGTAATACAGGGATAGGCTTAGCGATGGTTGCAGCTGCAAAAGATTATAAAGCAATCCTAGTTATGCCTGATACGATGAGTTTAGAACGTCGTAATCTTTTACGAGCTTATGGAGCAGAGCTTGTGCTAACTCCAGGAGCAGAAGGAATGAAGGGTGCTATTCATAAAGCAGAAGAGTTACAAAAAGCACATGGCTACTTTATGCCACAGCAATTTAATAATTTTGCAAACCCTGATATTCATGAAAAAACAACGGGTAAAGAGATCATCGCCCAAATGAGTGATGGATTAGATGCTTTTATTGCTGGTATTGGCACAGGAGGAACCATCACTGGAGCAGGAAAAGTTTTAAAAGAACATTTCGATCGTCTGCAAGTTTTTGCTGTTGAACCAGCGTCTTCAGCAGTTCTGTCTGGGGAAAAGCCTGGTCCCCATAAGATACAAGGAATAGGTGCAGGGTTTGTGCCAAGTATTTTAAATACAGAAATATATGATGATATATACCAAATTGAAAATGATGAAGCATATGAAGTTGCCCGCGAAGTTGCCACGAATAACGGCATTCTTGGAGGCGTTTCTGCAGGTGCAGCTATAGCCGCAGCAAAGAAAGTAGCCAAAAAGCTAGGAAAAGGAAAAAAAGTATTGGCCATTTTTCCAGATAATGGGGAAAGGTATTTATCAACACCACTTTATCAATTTGGAGATGAAGATTAAGTAGTAGCGATCTCTGCCCAAGAAAAACCGGTACCAATGCTAGGTACTGGTTTTTTCGATTGCAATGAAGGACCAGAATAAGAAAAATTTATACCATGGTGATAAGGTAAGTTTTTTAATTGTAAATAACTAACATGTGTTTACATAACAATACGTTCAAACATAACGAAAATACGAACGTCAATCTTGCTTACGTAATATAAACAGGTCGCTTGCCAAAACATAGTATGATACGATAAGAGAAAAGGTAGAAAGAAGGACTGAAGAATGATGCGATTAATAACGAAAAAACAATCGTATGATTTAACGGATCGCACACTCATTATGGGTATAATAAACGTCACGCCGGATTCTTTTTCAGATGGCGGAAATTATAATACGGTTAAAAGTGCTATTGAACAAGCCGTAAAGCTGGAGAAAGATGGTGCACATATACTTGATATTGGCGGCGAATCTACACGACCTAATCACGAGCCGGTTTCTCAGGAAGAAGAAATTGCACGTGTGGTTCCTATTATTCGTGAAGTAAAGAAGCATGTCAGCATACCAATTTCGATTGATACATATAAAGCGGAGACTGCCAAAGCGGCATTAGATGCAGGTGCTGATATGATTAACGATGTGTGGGGTGCTAAACGAGAGCCAGACATTGCGAAAGTAGCTAAAATGTATAACGTTCCGATTATATTAATGCATAATCGAACGAACATGAATTATCAAGATTTAATTCCTGATATGCTCACGGATTTGGAAGAAAGCATAAATATTGCGCTAGATGCAGGCGTTTTACATGAACAAATTATTATCGATCCTGGTATTGGTTTTGCGAAGACGGCAGAACATAATCTACTCGTCATGAATCAATTAGAGCGTTTTTCCGAGCTAGGATATCCACTACTTTTAGGAACTTCTAGGAAACGATTCATAGGGCATATCTTGGATGAACCTCCACAAAATCGTGATATTGGTACAGGGGCAACAACTTGCATGGGAGTTATGAAAGGCGTTCAAATCATTCGGGTACATGATGTAAAAACAAATGGACAGCTTGCTAAAATGATGGATGCAATGCTTCATGTAAAAAGAGGTTGAGGATATGGATAAAATACTTTTACAACAACTGCAATTTTATGGTTTTCATGGATTGCTACCAGAAGAAAATAAATTAGGGCAACGTTTTCAAGTGGACGCTACGCTCTATCTAGATTTAAGTAAGCCTGGAAACAGTGACGATATGAATGATTCGATTCACTACGGGCAAGCCTATGAATATATTAGGGAAATTGTGGAGGGGGAAGCGAAACAACTAATCGAATCGGTGGCTGAAAATATTGCAGAAAAGTTATTAACGTCATTTGATATACTTGAAGCATGTAACATAAAGCTTATTAAGCCAGATCCACCGATTCCAGGTCAATACCATTCTGTGGCCGTAGAGATATATAGGGAGAAGGTAAAATGAATTACGTATATATAGCATTAGGAACCAATATCGAACCAAGAGAAAATTTTTTAAAAGAAGGCTTACGTCTATTACAGGAACATGCACAAATTCATATCACAAAAACATCATCTATTTACCAGACAGCACCTGTAGGCTATACGGAGCAAAATGATTTTTTAAATATGGTCATAGAAGTGGAGACCAGTTGCTTACCATTGGAACTATTAGCATACTGTCAACAAATAGAAAACGAATTAGGCAGGAAACGAATCATTCGCTTTGGTCCTCGTACAATAGACCTTGACATTTTATTATATAATCAAGAAAATATAGAAATGGAGCGTTTAACAATTCCGCATCCGCGCATGCATGAACGTGCATTTGTACTTGTACCTTTAAACGAAATTGCACCACAAGCTATATTGCCATTACCTAATGGAGAAAAAGAAGTAAGTATGGTTGTAACGGAACTGCCAGGAAATGACTTAAAGGATGTAGTGAAATGGACCAAAAAAGATTCGGTAGACGAATAAAAGCTTTTCGTAAATTAAAAGGGTATACCCAGGTGGAATTTGCCAAAAAGCTTTGTGTTCCACTGTCTGTTATTGGCAGTATAGAGCGAGGTGTTAAGCCGATTTCTGATGATCTTTTAGACATAGTAGTGCATACACTTGATATCTCTAAAGAAGAGCTTATGCTTTACGATGAGGATAATACAGGTTAATAAAGCATGGAAGGTAGAAAATGAGAGGTCAATGATCTCTCCCATAGGTGATGCTATGTTTTCTAATTGAGTTGTAATTGCATTTCGATGGCAATTATCAATAACTTTGTCTTAGATGTTTGTTTAGGAAAGTGAGTTAAATAGATAACTTGTTGACAATTAAGACATTTGCTTTGTGATTTTAACAGAAATAATGCAACACATGAAGTTTATATAAATATCGTTTATACTTTTACCTATAGAAAAGGACTGGAGTGAATTTAGGGTGTCTGAAGAAATAAATGAGCATATGCGAGTACGTAAAGAAAAAATGGAACAATTCAAAGAACAGGGAATAAACCCTTTCGGAGAGCGATTCCCCCGTTCTCATGTTGCAAGTGAATTAAAGGATTTATATGATCGCTATTCTAAGGAAGAATTGGAAAGTAAGGAAGAGCAAGTGACGATCGCAGGAAGAATGATGACGAAGCGAGGGAAAGGAAAAGCAGGCTTTGCTCATATTCAAGATATTAGTGGCCAAATACAGCTTTATGTTCGTAAAGATTCTGTCGGAGAAGCTGCATATGAGGTTTTTAAAACAAGTGATATTGGTGACATTGTCGGTGTAACTGGGGTTATGTTTAAAACGAAGGTAGGAGAGTTGTCTGTTAAAGCGACGGATTTCCAACTACTTACTAAATCTTTACGACCTTTACCGGAGAAATATCATGGTTTGAAAGATATTGAGCAGCGATACCGTCAACGTTATCTGGATTTAATTACGAACATGGATAGTAAAGAGACATTTGTATTGCGCAGTAAAATTATTCAAGCAATGCGCCGTTACTTAGATGGTCAAGGTTTTTTAGAGGTGGAAACGCCTATGTTACATGGCATACCAGGAGGTGCTACAGCAAGACCTTTTATTACCCATCATAATGCATTAGATGTAGAACTCTACATGCGTATTGCTATAGAATTGCATTTAAAAAGGTTAATCGTTGGTGGTTTGGAAAAAGTTTACGAAATTGGTCGTGTGTTTCGTAATGAAGGAATTTCCACAAGACATAATCCAGAATTTACGATGATAGAATTGTATGAGGCTTATGCTGATTATCATGACATCATGGATTTAACAGAGCGACTTGTTGCGCATATCTCTAAGGAAGTTTTAGGTACGACAACAGTAACTTATGGCGAGCATGAAGTGAACTTAGCTCCAAAATGGACGAGAAAACATATGGTTGATGCGATTAAAGAAAAGACGGGCGTTAATTTCTGGCCACAGATGAGCGATGATGAAGCTCGAGCTTTAGCGAAGGAGTATGGCGTAGAAATCACTGAAACGATGATATATGGTCACATTGTAAATGAGTTTTTTGAACAAACAGTCGAAGAAGATTTAATTCAGCCAACGTTTATCTACGGTCATCCTGTAGAAGTTTCCCCTTTAGCTAAGAAAAATAAACAAGATGAACGATTTACCGATCGATTTGAATTGTTTATTGTTGGACGAGAACATGCAAATGCATTTAGTGAGTTAAACGATCCAATTGATCAGCGTGAACGATTTGAAGCACAAGTGAAAGAAAGGGCAGCTGGAAATGATGAAGCTCATTATATGGATACAGATTTCTTAGAAGCACTAGAATATGGGCTTCCGCCAACTGGTGGGTTAGGTATAGGTGTAGACCGTCTCGTAATGTTGTTAACAAATTCAGCTTCCATCCGAGATGTATTATTATTTCCACAGATGAAAAATAAAGAATAGAAGTATGTGTTGTAAAAAACACAAGGAGATCAGATTTATTATCACTTTCCTTGTGTTTTTTTGTTTGAGCGCTTCTGTAAACCTGCATGCATCTTATTGAGTATATCTTCCTATTCAAGGTAGGTCTGTTATTCAGCACGATTGTTTAGTAGTTGGAGGATATGATCTAAACGCCACTTATAAAAAGGGATATAGGTGTTATTCTCTACCACATAAGACTGGTTGGGCTCGCCTTTTTCCTGAGATTCGGAAGTGGAGTGTGAGTCTTGCCACTACCTGGGCTAAACCTACTCTCTTATTTATAAATACAGAACTCTAATTTACCTACTTCGTATAAAAGTTCTTTAAGAGTATCATTTTTTGGTGCGTGGAGAGAAACAGCGACTCTGTGCTTTATGTGAAGGGATTTATACCTTCAATTCTGCTCAGAATAAAATGAAAGAATAGTGTAAACAATAGAAATAAATTTCCTAAAATACTTTTTTTGAAAAAAGCTTGATTTTCGCTTTTAAACATGGTAAATTAATTAACGTTGCTTAAACAAATCAACAAACTAGATTTGAAAAACAGCAACAAAAAACAAAAAATATATTGACTTTGTTTTAAATGAGTGTTATATTAATAAAGTCGCCAATTTGAAACGCCGACAATTTAATAAAAAAGTTGTTGACAAGCGCGGACCAAGATGGTATAATTAAGTGGTTGACTCGCAAAAAAGCAACTGCGATATATTTGCTCTTTGAAAACTGAACAAAACAACCAGTATGTCAAGGGAAAACAAACCCTGTTTTTCTTAAGAAATAAACTGAGAGAAATCTCAGAAGAAGCTAAGAATGATGAAGAACGGTGTTCATCATCACAAACTTTTATGGAGAGTTTGATCTTGGCTCAGGACGAACGC
>NZ_JABXHF010000014.1:0-35565 GCF_013393565.1 Virgibacillus sp. | reverse complement strand
ACCATTCCCTTATTATAAGGTTTTTTTATGCGTTTTTGTATTGATAATTCCTATTATTCTTAGTATTGACACAAGTTGTTTTTTCTTGACTACTTTATAAAAAGTTTATGCAACGCTAGTGGGAAATCATAAAATTTTTCAGCTGTGGATAAACTTACTAAGTTATTTAGCCACGTCCGGCTCCAGCGCCCAGCAACTAGGCGACTTCACGAATCGCCCTACGATAAGTCATCATCGGTTCGTGCAACACCGCCTCACCATGATTCCTAAAACTTTAGTTGCTTCGTTCCACTCGCTATGTTGCTAACCGGGCGCCCCAAGCCTTTGTTCCTTTAGGAGAGCATAAAACCTAAAGGGTTGTATAGAAAAACGAAGGCATTTTATCGTCATTAAAGGCTTGGCAACAGTCAATTTTTTCTACATTTTTAGTTCTACATAGAAGAAGTCGTGTATATATATCTTAATAGGACTGCTAGATTGAAGTGATGTTGAAGGGGGTAGGCAATGAAACCTAGCAAATATTCAAAAAAACATGGGTCTAACTACACGAAAAAACGAAATGCCTTATTATTAAAAAAATTAAAAGCAAAGCACCAATCTCAGAATCAATCAAAACCATTCAAGAAAAAGTCGCTAACACTTAATAAATATTGGTTTGCACCCAAAAAGCACTATTTACAAAAAAGACCAAAGCAACATGTATGGAAAATTCCTTCTGCCATTTTGTTAGCTTGTTTACTGATGATTATCTTAGTAGTACCTACATTAATTGTCATTCCTTATAGCAAGGGGGATGAAAAAGTAGCGAAAGCCCCCCCAATTGCAAGTAGTGAAGAAACAACCAACCAAAATATGGATTTAGGTAGCTCTCCTTTCTCGGTATCAGTGATGCGTTCGAATGTAGATAAAGTAGAGGGAGTACCTTTAGAGGAATATGTAGTTGGTGTAGTCGCTTCTGAAATGCCCGCAGAATTTGAAAAAGAAGCGTTAAAAGCGCAGTCCCTTGCAGCGAGAACGTATATTGTGAATCAAAAGCTTCATGGTGGAGGAGCTAAACAAGAATCAGATGTCACAGATACAGTGCAACATCAGGTATATAAAGATGAAGGTCAGCTGCAAAAGTTATGGGGGAGCGATTTTGAATGGAAAATGAAAAAAGTAAAAGAAGCGGTGGCAGAAACAAAGGGAGAAATAGTAACCTATAAAGATACGCCAATTACGCCTGCTTTTTTCTCTACGAGTAACGGCTATACGGAGAATTCAGAAGACTACTGGGAAAATGAACTTCCATATTTACGTAGTGTGGAGAGTCATTGGGATGAGGAGTCTCCGAAATATTTAGATCAAAAGACGTTTTCGATACAGCAGTTAGAAAAAGCGTTAGAAGTAGATTTACCGAATCAATTTCCTTTAGCTGTTGAGACTACGCATACAGCTAGTAATCGGGTAGAACAGTTGCAATTAGCAAAGCAAACTTTTTCAGGAAGGGAAGTTAGAGAAAAGCTAGAATTGCGCTCAAGTGATTTTACCATTGAACAAAAAAATAACCATTTCATTTTTACAACCAAAGGATTCGGTCATGGAATCGGCATGAGTCAATATGGTGCAAATGGAATGGCTAAAGAAGGAAAAAATTATCAAGATATTGTCCGTTATTACTATCAGGATGTAAAAATAAGTACGATTAATGATACAGCTCCAACTCTTGTCGCAAAATAGACGAGAGTTTTTTTGTTTG
The DNA here is from genome assembly GCF_013393565.1 of Virgibacillus sp. Taxonomy (NCBI): domain Bacteria; kingdom Bacillati; phylum Bacillota; class Bacilli; order Caryophanales; family Bacillaceae; genus Virgibacillus; species Virgibacillus sp. The sequence continues at coordinate 33,827 of NZ_JABXHF010000014.1, read as the reverse complement.
TCTAGGAAATTATAAAATTTTTGCAGCTGTGGATAAACTTACTAAGTTATTTAGCCACGTCCGGCTCCAGCGCCCAGCAACTAGGCGACTTCACGAATCGCCCTACGATAAGTCATCATTGGTTCGTACAACACGTCTCACCATGATTCCTAAAACTTTAGTTGCTTCGTTCCACTCGCTACGTTGCTAACCGGGCGCCCCGAGCCTTTGTTCTACTATAGGAAAGTATAAAAGTTTTAAGGGTTATAGTATAAGAAAAAATATGCCATTCGCCGTAAGACTTGGCGACAAGCCAAGTTTTTCTAATGCGTTATAGGAAAGTATAAGAGTTTAAAGATTTATAGTATAAGAAAAGCTACAGCCTGCTATTGCACGATAGGATGGATTTTTTAATCACTCATCTAACAAAGATTGTAGCATAGCTCATAATAGTAGGAGATAGAAACTTCTATAATAGGATATAGTGCAATCTATTGGATTGTCAGAAAAAGCAAAGTCCTCTTAATTTACCCCTTTTTTACAAAAAAATACGGCGAAATGCAAATTATTTCTTATTAGATGTATATAAATTCCTTTTTCTGATCAGAATGGTTGTTGAGGTGATGATCTTATGAAAGAGGAAAACAAAGGGGCTTCAAAAAACAAGTGGAGTCGAATTTTTCGTAAAAAATGGTTCTTCCCAGCTGTCTATTTAACTATTGCCGCTGTATTATTATCTGTTGTCGTTTGGTATCAAAATGTGGACAATCAAGTGCCTGATGCCCAAGAAGGAACAGATGAATTCATTCCATCTGAGCATGGAGAAAGAGCTGAACCTGTGTTGGAGCAACAGGAAATGATCCAAATGCCTGTGACAAACCCAGAAGAAGCAGAAATCGTAACTAAATTTTATGATTACAATGCAGATCAAGAAGAGCAAGAGCAGGCCTTGGTTCTGTACAACAATAAGTACTATGAGAGTGATGGTGTAAATATTGCTTCTGCAAGTGGTGAATCATTTGAGGTTGTAGCAGCTTTAAGTGGTGAAGTTACAGAAGTAAAAGAAGATCCGCTATTAGGAAATGTTGTTGTACTTACCCATGAAGATGATGTCCAAACCTATTATGCTAGTCTTGAAGAAGTAGATGTAAAGGCAGGCTCTGAAGTGAAGCAAGGTGACTCATTAGGTAAAGCAGGTAAGAGCGTATTTGGCAAAGACAGCGGAACGCATGTTTACTTTGAGCTACGTAAAGAGGATCAAGAAGTTAACCCAGAAGCATACTTCAATCAACCGGTAAGTAGCTTGAACAGTGCAGTCGAGGAAGAAACGAAAGATGTGGATGCTCAAGATGAAGCAGATCAACAAGGAACGGAAGATGCAGAAGAAGAACAAGAAACCGAAACCCCTTCTGATGACAGCGAAACTACAGATGAAGAATCAGATGAAACTTCAGAAGAAGCAGATAATGTGGATAAAACGGAAGAAATGGACCCTGAGTTGAATAATTAATCTCTTGTTTCTAACGTTTCATAGTGAAAAAGTAACGCCTTTGAAAATAAATCAAAGGCGTTTTTTTTGCACTATAGGAGAGCAAAAAAAATAGAAACTCGGCTATCTCCATATGGCTTGGCGTAACCGGTTTTCATTCTGTATCCTATATAATTTCCAGTTTAATTGTAAATTGGCTTGTCTTATATGAACAAGGTCTCTTTTTTAAGCATAAACCTCATTGCGTCATAATAAACTTATACAAACCACTAAAACATAAGTGTCTGAGGTGAGGTATGTGAACCTGCTAAGCAGCTGAAAAACATCATTACTGAAATTTTATAGTTTTAAAATACAGAATTTTAAAACTTTTTCTAAACTATAAATACTATCTACATAAAACAAATATTGTATGGTTCTAACTATCCATTTATAAACGCCTGTACCAATTGGTCACCTCAGAAATATACAACTCAGGGAGGCGAACGGTGTGCACGATTACATCAAAGAACGAACGATCAAGATAGGGAATTATGTGGTGGAAACAAAAAAAACAGTTCGCGTTATAGCAAAGGAGTTCGGTGTTTCTAAAAGTACAGTCCATAAAGATCTAACGGAAAGATTACCCGAGATTAATCCAGAATTAGCAAAGCACGTTAAAAAAATTTTAGAACATCATAAAGCAATTAGACATTTGCGAGGTGGGGAAGCAACGAAAAAGAAATATATGGTAGATGCAGATTCAACCACTAAAAAAGAAGTAAAACCTGTAGGATAATACCCTCTTAAATGAAAGGTTTTATAGGGCTCTCCCTTCGTTATGGGTCACGCTAGAAAAAACTTGGCATATCGCCAAGTTTTTTCTAGTTACATATAGAGGATGTTTGTTTATAACCAACCTATTAGCTGGCATAGTGTTTTTCCGTGGGTGCATGACATTTTGATAAAACGTCATATATTATTCCATCATTATCATTTAAAAAAATGATGGAAAAAACAAGGGATTCGTATAACCAAAAACAGAGCTTTTTTAATATGGAAAGCATACATGGAGCAAAAGTCATATAGATTCTATTTTATTTGGCTTATTTTTGTTGGATATCCATTCTTTTCATTTTTTCTGCACTTATTTTAGAGGTGTGAATAGCTTGGGATAAAGATAGGTGATAAGCTGACTTTTTTCTAACAAAATTATAATAAACTGCAGTTAATTGTAGAGAATTGTGGTAAAATAATATATTAGAGGTAGTATGGACAAAATAAAGATATAGTTTGTAATTAGGAGGATATTAGCCCATGTTTTCAAGGGATATAGGAATTGATCTTGGAACAGCAAACGTCTTAATTCATCTCAAAGGAAAAGGGATTGTTTTGAATGAGCCGTCTGTTGTTGCCATGGATCGAAATACAGGAAAAGTTTTGGAAGTTGGCGAGGCAGCAAGGAAAATGGTTGGTCGAACACCAGGTAATATTGAGGCAATTCGTCCATTGAAGGATGGAGTAATTGCTGATTTTGATGTTACTGAAGCAATGTTAAAGCATTTCATCAATAAGATTAATGTCAAAGGATTTTTAGCGAAACCAAGGATTTTAATATGCTGTCCTACCAATATTACAAAAGTGGAACAAAAAGCAATTAAAGAGGCAGCAGAAAAATCAGGTGGTAAAAAAATTTATTTAGAAGAAGAACCAAAAGTAGCTGCAATCGGTGCAGGTATGGAGATATTTCAACCGAGTGGGAATATGGTCGTTGATATTGGTGGCGGTACGACGGATGTAGCTGTTCTTTCAATGGGAGATATTGTTACATCTGAGTCCATTAAAATGGCTGGTGATAATTTTGATAGCGAAATTCTTCAATACATAAAGAAACAGTATAAATTGCTGATCGGTGAGCGAACGGCGGAAGAAATTAAAATTAACGTCGCTACTGTTTTCCAAGGTTCGCGTAATGAAGAAATGGAAATTAGAGGACGTGACATGGTCTCTGGTTTGCCGCGAACCATTACAGTGAACTCCAAAGAAATTGAAGAAGCATTGCGTGAATCTGTTTATCTCATTGTACAAGCTGCAAAATCTGTCTTAGAACGTACACCTCCAGAACTTTCTGCCGATATTATAGATAGAGGAGTTATTTTAACAGGTGGCGGGGCCTTGATTCATGGTATTGATGAGTTGTTGGCTGAGGAATTAAAGGTGCCTGTTTTTATTGCTGAAGAGCCAATGAATTGTGTCGCTAAAGGTACTGGTATGATGTTAGAAAACATTGACAAAGTCGACCGTAAAAACGTGATATAAACATGTTGGTATAATCAAGGAGGTAACGCTAGTGTTAAGAGGCTTTTATACAGCTGCTAATGGCATGATCACACAACAACGACAGCAAGAAGCTTTTGCGAATAATATTTCCAATACGAATACTCCAGGCTATAAAGCAGATCAAACGACGTTGCGTGCTTTTCCTGAAATGCTATTACATCAAATGTCAGGAAAAAAGCTTCCAGTACAAAATAAACCAAATGTACCATTTCAGCAACCAATAGGTTCGCTAAATACGGGAGTATATGTTCAAGAAATGATCCCAAATTTCGAACAAGGAGATGTCCAAGAGACGGGGCTTTCTACTGATTTTGCATTAACCCAAAGAGATTTACCTGATGAATCCGGGGCGCTCTTTTTTACCGTGCAAAATGAGTCTGGAGATGTACGTTATACTAGAAATGGGAACTTTACCGTAGATGGCGCCGGGTTTTTAGTTACTAACGAAGGATACTATGTGTTAGACGAGAATGGGGAGCCTATTGAAACAAATGATATGGACTTTACAGTAACCTCTGATGGTTTATTACAAACTGCTGATGGCGCAACGGCTTTAGGAATTGCTTATAGTACAGATGCAAACACAATGGTTAAGGAAGGGAATAATGTGTACACAGGAGATGTGGAAGCAGTTCCCGCAGAAGCCATTTATTCCGTGAAACAAGGCTTTCTGGAAAGATCGAATGTGGATGCTTTACAGGCAATGACACAAATGATGGAATCTTACCGTTTATTTGAAACGAACCAGCGTGTACTAAAAGCGTACGATCAAAGTATGGAAAAAGCAGTTAGTGAAATCGGACGTTTAGTGTAGGGGAGAGATGACCATGTCAAGAACGATGATTCAGGCTGCGGTAACGATGAATCAACTGCAAAATAAAATGGATGTTATTGGTAATAACATGGCTAATAGTCAAACAACTGGTTATAAAAGTAGACAGGCAAACTTTTCTTCGCTACTTTTTCAACAGATGGATAACCTTACAGATCCTGCAAATGCAGAAGGAAGAATGACTCCTGATGGTTTACGAATTGGTTCTGGAGCAAAATTGGGTTCCATTAACGCAGATTTCCAAGTTGGTTCTTTGCGTAAGACAGATCGCAGTTTAGACACGGCATTGTTAGCACCAAACCATTTCTTTCAAGTAGAAGCAACAGAAAATGGAGTAACAGAAACACGTTATACAAGGGATGGCGCATTTTATCTAACTCCGATAAACGGAAATCAAGAAGTGATGCTTGTGGATAAAAACGGAAATGCTATTCTGGGTGCTGATGGCCCGATTATTACAGCTACTGGATTTGACGCCATTGCTGTACAGCCAAATGGACAGATCGTAGTGAAGCGTGGCGATGACAGTGAAGTTGTAGGAACACTTGCTATTGTTGAAGCTTTGCGACCCCATTTACTTGAAGCTGCAGGGGAAAATACATTTCGTTTATCTGAGGAAGCAAATGCTCAAGTAGCATTTGCTGATGCTATTCAACCAGCAGCTGGGGGTAAAATGCTTGAAAGTGGAAAATTAGAAGCTTCTAACGTAAACATGTCCAAGGAAATGTCTGATTTAATTATGACACAGCGAGCTTATCAATTTAATGCTAGGACGATTTCTATGAGTGATCAAATGTCTGGGCTGATTAATCAGCTACGTTAATACGTGAGGTCTTTAGGTCATACCCTTTGGGCTACTAAACAATTAGAGGGGGATAAAAGAAGCCCCCTTCTGATTGAAGATTTAGTTAATGTGAAAAGTAAGGAGAAAGAATATGTCCATGCAAAAGAATCCAACTTTCAAAGGCAAATATAATTCGTTTATGAAAGCATGGAAACAACTTTGGCAAAACAAACAACAAGAAACGGAAGCTCATGATGAGCCAAGCCGCCATAATCACGACAAGGAGAATGGTAAGCAAACACCGAATAAAAAGAATGTTCGGATTAGGGTGCGTATTTTTCCAATTTGGTTACGTATCATCGTTACTTTATTATTTTGTATGATTGCCTTGGTTGTTGGATTAATGGTCGGCTATGGAGTCATTGGTGATGGATCACCACTAGATGTGTTAAAAATAGAAACGTGGCAGCATATTATTGATATCGTTACAAAATCAAAGTAGCACCTTTGTCGCATCATGACGTAGGTGTTTTTTCAACGAGAAAGATAAAGATACGTATAATATAAATTATAATTAAGAAAAGAGGCTATACCTATGGATGTAGAACAAATTAAAGAGATTATTCCTCATCGTTATCCGTTTTTACTAGTAGATCGAGTAACAGAGATAGAAGAAGGAAAGCGTGTTGCTGGGTTGAAAAATGTTACAGCTAATGAACCTTTTTTTCAAGGGCATTTTCCTGAATATGCGGTGATGCCAGGAGTGCTTATTATCGATGCTTTAGCTCAGCTTGGTGCCATTGCTATTCTAGGAAAAGAAGAGAATCGTGGGAAAATTGGATTCTTAGCAGGAGTCGATAACTGTCGCTTTAAACGTCAAGTTCGTCCAGGAGATCAATTACAAATGGAAGTGGAAATTTTGCGCTTAAAAGGCCCAATTGGTAAAGGAAAAGCAGTTGCCAAAGTAGATGGAGAGTTAGCTTGCGAGGCGGAAATCATGTTTGCTATTAAATAACTACATCGGTAAGCTCGAGCATTATTCCAATAGGTGAATAGCTATCAACATAAAAAAATGTCTGAAATAGTTGAAAATGGATAAAAAAAGAGTATGACTTCTTTTAAGTTGGTTAAGATAAAAAACGAACCAATTATAAAAGGAGGTAGTATACATGAAATCAAAGCTTATCATGAAGTTTGGTGCTTCTGTTTTAGTGTTATCACTAATTACTGCTTGTAATATGGGTAATGACGAGGATCCTGCAGATGAGTCTCCGACGGAGGAACAGGACAACAACAACAATCCTGCTGATGATAATGGTGGGATGGATGAAAACGATCAAGAACTACAGGATGAAGATAATGGTAATACGAACGACAATGGCAATGACAATATGATGGAAGATGAAGAAAAGCAAAACGAGAAAAATCAATAATAGTACTTCCATGCATAACAAGTAGCTAGATAGTGACAAGCTAGGGGATTCAATAAGTTTGTCAAATGGAGTTTTATCGTAAATTTAAGGTGATGAAAGCATCTCGTTTCAAGGATTAAGCGTTGTGAGTCTGGCTAAAAGGAAGAAAACAGGGCATAAAAGTCCATTTTGTAATTAGCCTGGTCTATACCCTTGGGATAGGAACAAACATTGAGGGAGAAAAAATCCCCACTGCTGGAAGATTCACTTTTCATGGCTCTATGTTATGATGTGGTTGCAAAAAGTTAGTTATTGCATTCACAACGTTGTAAATAGGGAATATTTACCGCATTTAAGTGAAAGCAATAGCAAGGTATAGTACGTATTTTACTTATAAAAGCAGAACACCATGTACTTTATTTGTGTTCTGCTTTTGTTTACCATTTTTTCTAAGGACTAGAGCAGTTAATTCGACAAATAAATTAGCAAAAAATACTCGATAAGGTTTTCTTAAATGGATTATCATTCATACCATTGTGAGGGGCGGAATTTGAATGAATTCTAAGAAATAAGTAGATTAAAAAGCATGTTTAAAAGTGTACATGAAACATCTGCTCTTAACAAGTTTACTTGGCCTTACTAAGTTGGCAAACCGAGACATCGAGTAATGGAGGTAGTACAATAAAAAGTAAACAGAGCTGTGATATTTACACTATAGGAAAGTAGAAGATTTTTTGGTTTATAGTATAAGAAAAACAAAGGTCTTTTGCCATAAGACTTGATGATAAGCCAATTTTTTCTAAGGAGACTGGAGAATCTGATTGGGGAAGAAAGGTGGATACGGATTGAAACAGAGGATTACATCGTTGTATGTCATATCACCGCATACAAAAGCAATATACAGGAATGAACATAGCTATTATCGTTCTCGGATTATGGAAAGTGGAAGGGCCGAGAAAATGTCCATTCATAAACCAGAGCAAATTTTAGATAATAGTTGTTTAATATACGGATCTTCATTAGAGGGGAGAAGACTAGCTGTAAAAGATATACTCGATTCTTCAAGTAAGCTTCCTGTACCTGTGATACCAGATAAAGGTGTTTTTATGATGCCAACAGCTTCTGTAAAAAATAAAAATAATGTGTGGCTTACTTATCATCATATTTACGGTTTTGAGGAAAATAAAAGTGGTACATATGTTACTTTTTTCGATGGTTCAGGGATTCAATTGGATATATCGATGAATACTTTCGATTTACAGTATAAGCGGACAAGTCAGGTAATCGTCCATTTGAATCGAACATTTCTCTTTGGACAATCAAAATTCCCTATACCGAGATCACGCCTAAAACGATTGTAACAGCTGTGTGAGTGATACCGATTTTTGTAAATATGCTAATAAATCTATATGACAAAATGCAAATAACGATGTATTAAATTACTTGGCTTGATTTCATTGTTGTCAAAAGAATAGTTGTAACTTAACGACTACCGAGAGCTGTTCGCATATTAATGTGCGATATCCAGTCTTGTTTAACTATTTTCTAATCATACTTTTTTCTCCAATGAAAGTAAGTGAGTTTTTTAACTTGTTTTTACAACGCATATACTGTTATCATATGAACATCTCTGATTGACTGACCAGTTAGTCAAAGGGATAGTTAAACAGCATCTTTTTGTAAATGTTTCAAAAAAGTGAAACCATTGAAACATTTTCCGCAATGATTCGTAAAAGAAAATAGGTGAAGTCAATGCATGAAAAGAAAAAGAAATTAATGGAAATCGGCATGAAATTAATTGCTGAAAAAGGCTATCATAATACGTCTATTCAAGAAATTGCCAATAAAGCAGGTATTTCAAAGGGCTCTTTTTACAGTTATTTTCCATCTAAAAAAGCATTTACGATAACAACTGTAAAAGCATTTCACATACAGGTTATGGAAGAACTGAACCAGGTAGATGTGAAAGGTGACGACAAAGAACGCTTTGCTAAACAAATAGCCATATTAATGAAATATATGGAACAACATAAGGACCATATTATGATGTATTTCAGAAGTAATATCCTTATTATTGAAGAGTTGGATCAACAATTATCTGATGTAAGGGTAGATCATTTTCATTGGTTGAAGGACAACTTAGAAAAGATATATGGGGAGCAATTACAGGAATTTTTAATCGACGCGATTATTCAAGCAGAAGGCTTATTACATAGTTATTTCCATTGGTTTGTTTTGGAAAATGTTGATATTGATAAAGAGCAAGCGGGGGAATTTATTGTTCGACGTTTGCATGATTTAATAACGGGTATGTTAAAGCGAGAATCTACACGACTGGTCGATGTGGCACAAATCCCGGAAATCTATAAATCAACGAGAGGATCTACCTTAGAAAAGCAAACATTGCAAAAGGTTTTAAACGCTTTAAAAGAAAAGGTAGCGTTGTTAGATGTGCAACAAAGCAAAAAAGAGCGATTATATGAAGCTGTTCGACTATTGGAAAAGGAAGGGCTTGAAGATTGTAATATCGTTGTTATTCAAGGTTTACTAACCCATTTTTATGCCTATGATATATTAATAGATGATGTCAGTAAAATCGCTAATATATTGAATATTGAATTATTATAACGGCTTGATAGTGATAGAGAGGAGCAACACAGGTGAAGAAAATTTTAATTGTTGGAACTGTTGTATGGATGATTTTTTTATTAGCTGCATGTAATCAAGAAGAATCGAAAGAGGAAAAGAAAGAGCGCGTAGTACCTGTGGAAACAGAAGAAGTAAAGAAAGGTTCTATTGAAATTGAAAAAAGTATTTATGGCAGAACGCGCCCCTCTGTTTCCAGTCCCGTGATGTTGCAAGCCTCAGGAAAAATTGATGAGTTAAAGGTTAGCAATGGAGATCAGGTGGAGGAAAATGATGTTATTGCCACGATCATATCACAAGCTGGAAGCCAGAGTATTCGTGCACCTAAAGATGGCAAGCTTGTTCAACTAAACGCAAATGAGGGAGAAATGGTGTCTCAAGAAGAACCTCTAGCGATTGTTGCAGATTTTCATCCTTTAACAGTGGAATTGTCTGTAACAGCAAGTGATCGTAAATTATTGGAAGAAGATGATGAGCTACCTATTCATATAGAAGGAAAAGAATGGACAGCAACGATTACTTCTGTTGGTTCCGTTCCAAATGATACAGGGCTTTATCCTGTAGAAGCCGAGATCGATAATGAAGATTCCGAGCTATTACCAGGCATGACCGCTCAGTTAATCGTAACGGAAACGACAATAAAAGATGCTATCGTAGTTCCAACCACTGCTGTGGAAGAACAAGGCGGTGAATCGTTTGTCTATATTGTAAAAGATAAGCAAGCAAAGCGTGTGGACGTTTCTGTGGAAGAATCACAAACAGAAGAAACGGCAATTGAAGGCGACGTGAAATCTGGCGATCAAGTTATCGTAAAAGGACAACTATCGTTAAAGGATGGAAGCCAGGTTAAAGTTGCGAAAGGGGAGTAAACCTTGAAGTTAATTAAAACATCTGTCAAACGTCCCGTTGGCGTTATTATGATTATTGTTGCTCTACTAGCTCTGGGAGCTGTTTCTTTACGGAGCTTGACCGTAGATCTTTTTCCAAAAATTGATCTCCCAGTAGCAGTTGTAGCGACATCTTATCAAGATGCAGCGCCACAAGAAGTAGAAAATTTAATCAGTAGACCAATTGAATCAGCAGTTAGTACAGTAGAAGGAATTGAAACGGTACAATCGCAATCGCAAGCCGGTTCTTCGCTTGTCTTACTTATGTTTAAAAATGGCACAGATTTAGATCAAGCTTTATTGGATGTAAGAGAAAGTGTTGACCAAGTGAAAGGGGTTCTTCCTAGTCAAGCAGGGGACCCAAATATCATGCGTTTTAATCCAGACCAACTGCCCGTTATGTGGGTTGGTTTAACTGGAGAAAATGTAGCATCGTTAACGGAAACCGCTGATGAACAAGTCGTCCCATTTTTGGAGCGACAAGGTGGTGTAGGTTCCGTTAATGTAGAAGGTGGAAAAGAACGAGAGATTCAATTAATTCTTGATGAAGCTAAACTACAACAGTATGGAACTACTTCCCAAGCTATTATGCAGGCGTTGTCGAGTACGAATCAATCAGCGTCAGTAGGTACAGTGGAGAAAGGTGACAAAGATTTACAAATTCGAGTAACCGGGCAATTTGAATCATTAGAGGATATCAAACAAACGATCGTTCAAACGGAATCTGGCGCAACGGTGCATGTTAATGATTTAGCTGAAGTGAAAGATGACTTTAAAACAGATGCTGGGCTAACCTTAGTTAACGGTAAGCCTTCTGTAGTGTTATCTATTTTAAAAAAGACAGATAGTAATACAGTGGAAGTAGCTACCAATATAGAAGATAGCCTAAAAGAAATAAAACAAGATTTACCTTCAGACGCTAATTTGGACGTTATTATTGATACATCTGATTTTATTCAAATGTCGATTGACTCTGTTGTGCAAAACATTTTAATTGGTGGGGTTATCTCCATATTTATTTTGCTTCTCTTTTTAAAAAGTGTCCGCGCAACGATTGTTATTGGTTTGTCAATACCAATTGCGATTATAACAACGTTTATTTTAATGTACTTTACAGGTGAAACATTAAATATATTAACTTTAGGTGGTCTAGCACTTGGGCTCGGCATGATGGTAGATAGCTCTATTGTTATCTTGGAACATATTTATTCATATAGACAACGTGGATATAGTTTAAAAGATGCAGCTATACAAGGAGCGACGGAGTTAGCGCCTGCGGTAATTGCTTCAACAACAACGACATTGGTTGTATTTCTACCAATTATTTATGTAGAAGGAATTGCCTCTGATATGTTTACACCTTTGGCACTAGCAGTTTCGTTTTCCCTAATTACTTCTTTAGTAGTAGCAATTACTTTAGTGCCAATGCTATCTTCTAAACTGTTACAAAAAGCGTTGCAAGATAGTGGGAAACGTTATTGGTTCGATCGCTTTTTAGGTTGGATAAATGCCAAATATAAAAAGGTTCTTAAATGGGTACTTGGTCATCGGAAAACAACCGTTTTTGTTACCATTTTAGCTATTGTCGGAAGCCTTGCGTTGACACCGTTTATTGGAGCTGAATTTATTCCTTCTGCAGATCAAGGGCAATTAGAAATCCGTGTAGAAACAACGCCTGGGAGTTCTTTAGAGCATACAGAAGACATTGTAGATCAAGTTAATAAGGAATTAACGCCATTTGAATCTGTGATTGAAACAAATTACGTCAGTGTTGGCGGCGGAGGCATGGCTGCTGGAGGTGGAAGCAGTAGTGGAAATCAAGCCGTTTATACAATGCAACTCATTCCTTCGGGTGAACGAGAAAAAACAACGGTGCAAATCGTTCAAGAGATAGATGATAAGTTGCAGGAAATAGCAGGTGCAGAAATTACTGTTCATTCCATGGATTCTGGTATGAATATGGGCGATCCGATTCAAATCCAGTTAAACGGGCCAGAACACGATATGTTAAGAGATATTTCTGAACAAGTTGTACAAGAGATTGAACAAGTAGAAGGAATTTATAATCCTGAGTCGTCAGCTTCTGAAGGTGTACCGCAAATGAATATTGAAGTGGATCAAGAAAAAGCTGCGCTGTATGGACTGAATCAAGAACAAGTCTTAGGGCAAATTCAAATGCAATTTACTGGTCAAGTAGCAACAAAATATAGAGAAGAAGGTCAGGAGATGGATGTTACATTAATGTATCCTGAAGAGAAGCGGAGTAAAATAGAGGATCTGCATGATATGAAAATTCAAACGCCGCAAGGTCCAACCATTTCCTTGGATGAGGTAGCTACATTTAAACAAATGAGTGGACCTGTAAGTTTGCAAAGAGAAAATCAGCAACCACAAATGAATGTGACCAGTCAAATCGTTGATCGTGATTTAGGGAGTATAACCCAAGATGTTGAGCAGACGTTGAATAACATGGATCTCCCTGAAGGTTATAACTATGAAATTGGTGGTCAATCACAGGATATGACAGAATCATTTACTGATTTAGCAATCGCATTAGTATTCTCGATTTTCCTTGTATATGCGGTGATGGCTGTTCAGTTTGAAAACTTCCTATTTCCGCTCATCATTATGTTTGCTATGCCAACAACAGTGATTGGAGTAATGCTTGGACTCTTTATTGCGGGAATTCCATTAAGTATCCCAGCGTTTATTGGAATTATTATGCTGGCAGGGATTGTCGTCAATAACTCCATTGTGCTAGTAGATTATATCAATCTTCTGCGTCGTAAAGGAATGGAACGATACGCTGCTATATTAGAAGCAGGGCCAAGTAGATTGCGTCCAATCCTAATGACGACACTAACCACTATTTTAGCAATGGTACCATTAGCAATGGCTTTAGGGGAAGGTGCGGAAACACAACAACCATTAGCTGTTACAATCATATTTGGTCTCGGGATATCTAGTATCTTCACCCTGCTGTTAATCCCAGTTATTTACACATTATTTGATGATCTAACCGCAAAAATTACAAAACGTCATAAAAAGAAATAAAATGAAAAGAGTTTTCTGCTGAAGGAACCTTTTTTCATGTGTCGAAACCTCGATAGCTCCTGCGTGGAAATCACTCGCGACAGTCGAAAAATCGCTCACGTCAGCCAGAAAATCGCTCGCGGAAGCCAGAAGTTCGCGCATCATCATAGTAAACAAAAAAAGCTCTTTGCTATAAAAGCAAAGAGCTTCAGTTTTAATCGGTTATTGGCCACCAATGGAACCCGTCTTTTTCAAGTAGGCGGTCTGCCGCTTCTGGTCCCATTGATCCGGCAGCGTAATTTGGAAACAGAGGCTCTGTTTTTGACCATGCGTCTAAAACAGCATCTACATATTTCCATGAATAGGCTACTTCATCCCAATGGGTAAAGTTAGTCGTATCACCGATAATACAATCGTAAATTAATTTTTCATAAGCTTCTGGTGTGTTTATTCCATCGACACCATTGTTTGTATAAGATAATTCAATTGGTTGGGCAATGGAACCTATACCAGCTTTTTTTGCATTTAAATGAAGTGTAATGCCTTCGTCTGGTTGAATGTTGATGACGAGCAGATTAGGATGTCTCTTTGCTTCATCCTTATAATATAGATTCATTGGAATATCTTTAAATTCAACAACGATCTTAATTGATTTTTCTTTCATTTTCTTACCTGTTCGAATATAGAAAGGGACGCCTGCCCAACGATAGTTATCAATCATTACCTTCCCAGCAACGTACGTTTCTGTGATCGAGTTTTTCAATTCTGGCGCTTCTTCGCGATATCCTTTTCCTAGAGGGCCTGGACCGTATTGGCCACGGACGAAATAATTTTCAACCTCTGTTGGTTCAACAAGCCGCAGAGCTCGTAATACTTTCACTTTTTCTGAACGTATTTCTTCGGGAGTTAGCTTAATGGGCGGCTCCATTGCTAGTAACGCGACCATTTGAAGCATATGGTTTTGCACCATATCTCTTGTTGCTCCTGAGCGATCATAATATCGCGCGCGTTCTTCGACACCGAGTTTTTCACTGGACGTAACTTGGATATTGGAAATAAATCGGTTGTTCCATAAATGTTCAAATATCCCGTTTGCAAAGCGAATAACTTCAATATTTTGCACCATTTCTTTTCCTAAATAATGGTCAATACGATATATTTGATCTTCATTAAATGCTAATCGGATTTGATTGTTCAACGCTTTTGCCGAGGTATGATCGTGCCCGAATGGCTTTTCAATGACCAACCTTGTCCAGCCTACACTTTCTTTTAAACCGTTTTGTTCAATTTGATTAGCAATCGTTCCAAAGTATTCCGGAGCCATAGCTAAGTAAAAAATTCGATTCCCATCTGTTTGGTATTGACCTTCTAGATGGTTTAACAATCCATCTAAATGGGTATAAGATGAACTATCTGTAACATCAAAAGACTGATAATAAAAATGAGAAGCAAATGCTTCTAGGTCTATTTGATTGTTTGATTCTGATTCGTTTATTGATTCACATACTTTTTCGCGAAAGATATCATTCGTCCACGGACGGCGAGCAAGACCAACAACTGCAAAATCCTCACCAATTTTTCCGTTTTGATAAAGACGATAAATGGAAGGGAATAACTTTCTTTTTGATAAATCCCCTGTTGCTCCAAAGATGACAATCACGACGTTTGGTTTATCCACCGTTTTCAATAGAACCCTCTCCATTTTCTGTTTAGTAACACAACTATCATATAAGGTTAAAATGTGAAAATCAACTATTCTATATGAAGCCAGCCTGAAGTTTTTTTCATCAATTGATTCATTACCTCGGAAAACATCAATCCGATAGCGATTGCTCCAGCAAGTAGCATGACCTTTGCTGAAAGTTGTACCGCGGTATAGTAGTCATTTTCTACAAACTTTCGCATCGCATCGTAAGCTAAACCACCAGGTACAAGCGGAATAATGCCTGAAACATTAAAAATAATAATGGGCATTTTAAATATCTTTGCACAAAGTTGACTAAGTATCCCTACAAGCATAGAACCAAAAAGACTAGCAGGAACAGCATCTAATCCTTGTTCAACTAAAATATAATAAACCATCCAACCGAACATTCCAACCATACCGCATTGAAAAAGAGAGTGCTTCGGTGCATTAAAAAGAATACCAAAACCAGCCGCCGCAACATAACTTGTAACAAGCTGAGCAAGTAACATTGTAATCACTCCCTAGTGAAGATCATTAAAACAGAAATCATGGATAAATGCTTAAATAAGTTACCATTCTTTAGTGTATACTTTTTAACGTTATAAATGCATTCTACGGAAAAAATGCAAACAGAACAGCAACGCCTGCACCAATCGCAAATGCTGTTAATGTAGCTTCTACGCCTTTTGAGATGCCTGCTACTAAATGACCAGCAACTAAATCACGAACGGCATTTGTAATATGTAAACCAGGGACAAGCGGCATCACAGCACCTATAATAATTTTATCTAAATGCTGCCCAAATCCAGCATGAATACTGAAAGCCGCAATAACAGCAATGAAAAATGAGGCTATGAATTCAGCAAAGAACCGTATTTCAATTAATTTTTCAATCCAAATCATAGCAGCATATCCGAGAGCACCAGCAATACAGGCAGGTAAAAAATCAGACCAAGAACCTCCGAACATAATGGCAAAACTTCCGCTAGCAAGGGCAGCAGCTATAAACTGTAACCAAAGTGGAAAAGTTTCACTCTGATGTTCGATTCCTTTTAAAAGCAATAAAGCTTCTTTGGCATCTAAGGATTGGGCTGTAATTTGCCTAGATATACTATTGACGTCTGTAATTCTTTGAAGATCATTGGAACGATTGGAAATTCTCCGAAAATAGGAAACTTCTCCTTCCGTAGAAAACTGAACCCCTGTAGGTGTAGCATAACTTTCAGCGTTTTCAAGTCCAAATGATGCAGCAATCCGGTTCATCGTGTCCTCTACACGATACGTTTCAGCACCGCTTTCCAGCATGATTTTGCCTGCAAGCAAACAAACTTTTGCAATGGAACCAGGTTGAGCGTTCATCTGTTCTCCTCCAGTGAAATTTTTTAATCTGTAGCGAAGGCTATACAGTAATATGCCATGTACAAGTCATGAAGAGTTGCTATTAAACATTAACGTATTTGCGAGAGAAGTCTCTCCCACTTTAAGCTATGCTAAGTGGCGAGTAGTTCACAGAAAACCTACATACCCAATTCATGCAGAGGTCTTTAGTTCGTGCCTGTGTGATCTAACAATTAGTGTCGAGTAAGCCCCCTTTTCATTAAGGGTTTACCTTAAGACCTTGATTTTTCCTTACTACTAATCTTTCAAAACTTGTATATCAAGGGATACTTCAATTAGTGGGTGTTTTCTTTCATCGCCATATGGATGAAGGACTCATTCGAAATGGACTTTTATGCGATGTTTGCATTTAGACTAGCTCACAACTTCCAATTTTTAAAGAGTATCTCTTAAAAATATGCTATTCGGGAGAAACGCTCGGTTAAAACCTCTTTGCCCAATCCGGCAATTGTAGGGAGCAAAGTAACTCTAATTCTTCTTCTCGCTTCATTGTATATGAGCTTTGTTGTCGTAGATCATCATCAACAAATCCTGGATGAGCCATCACTTCAACATGCTTAACCGGTAAATCTTTTAAATGTGAAAAGAGATTATTGTTCACCCCAGAATCATAAAAATGTGTCCAAATCTGTTCTGTTAATAGCAAATCGCTTTCATTTCGTAACGATTCTGTGTAGCGAACGGGAACTTGATACATCGTAGCTAATTCTATAATAACAGACTTTAGCGCTTTCCATCCATGTACATGATGGTGGCTATCAATATGGTGAAGAGGTAATCCGGAAGATAGAAAAGCGTCTATTTGTGTCTGCCACTCTTTTTTAATGGCTGTTAATTCTTCTGTATGAAGCTCTCTTTCCAATTTTGAAAACTTGAAAAAACCGTCTTTATTAGTTAATATGGCTAAATCGTTGTTCAATGGCTTTCCCCAAGTTAAAACGAGGTGAATTCCCACCTGTAAGGAAGGGTGTTTTTTTGCTTTTGCAATAGCGTATTGTGTAGCTTTGCCGTTCATCATAAGTGTTGTAGATTGAACAATACCATCTGTATGTGCTTTTATAATTCCTTCTGTTACACCTTTTGTTAAGCCAAAATCGTCTGCATTGATTAAAATCTTCATGAGATATGCCCCCATATATTTTATAATAGTTGAAATGCTACAATCTGTACATTAAAATATCTCGCATTTTACGAGCGGTAGCTTGCATCATAATGATTTGCTGTTAAGCCGAGTTGTTCTAAGAATTAGGATAATTTCGCTCAATGACAAAATTAGTTTTATCTCCTCTAAAATAAGCACGTGAATATTCTACTTTTTCTTGGTTTTCATTTTCAGCAAGGGTTTCAATATAAAAACAAGGTGCATGCAATTCACAGTCTAAATGCTTGGAACAAATTTCGTCCGCCAGCGTTATTTCTATATGCTCAATCGTTTTTGCAACATGCACTTGAAAATCATTTTTTAAAGAAGCGTATAGCGATGAAGCCGCTTGTGTTTCCGTAATTCCTGGTGCTACAATCCAAGGGATGTAAGCAATTTCATATTGTGTAGGTTCATCATTGGCTTTGCGAATTCTTTCAATACATTGAATGGGATCGTTGTGCGCGACCTCTAGCTGCTGACTTAAATATTCATTTGCTGGAATAACAGTGATCGATAGAACAAAGATTTTTGCCTCTTTTCCTTGAATGGCTACCTGATCGCTATAGCGTTTCACTGTTTGGGTTAACGTTTGCTTTAGCTTTTGATCAGCTACAAAGGTACCCCTCCCTTGATGACGTACTAAGTAGCCTTCGAGCGTTAATTGGTTAAGGGCAGTTCTAACTGTAGTACGACTTACATTAAAATCTTTACACAATTCTAGCTCTGTTGGAATTTTGTCTCCTGGTTTATATTTGTTTGCTTTTATTTGATTCAGTAGCTCATCTTTAATATAGGCATGCAAGGATGGATTTTTTTTCATTTTGCTCTCCTTTCTAATTCATATGTTTTCGTTATTTAACGTACTACACATATACAGTTGAATAAAACAACGCTTTCTTCTACATACAGCTTAAATAAATTTGAGGTCCAGCTTTTTTACACGATAGGAAAGTATAAGTTTATTTGGTTTATAGTATAAGAAAAACTAGAGCTTTCACCATAAGACTTGGCGACAAGCCAAGTTTTTCTAATATCTATATAAAATGAAACTGTTATACGTAGCGATCTTCTTACATCCCCTAATTAGTTTAGTTGTTCAAGGATATAGCCTAAAGGACTCTTATGAAAAAAAGGGATTTAGGTGCTTTCGACTTGTTCAGCTTATATAGCCCCAATATTTGGGTGGGAGTTTTAGATCACCTGGAATAAAGACACACTAACAGAAATTGCTAGATGTACCTATTTGTAATAACATTTTAATACTTGTATTATCCTTCGTAATCTGTTTATGGAGTTATCCATTTTCCTATAGAAGCAATAGTAGATCCTATTAATGCGAATGATGTATACAGCTACAACAAATGTATTTATTTTCTTTAGCAACAGTAAATAGAAGTAACATGTAGTCAAAGTGTACAAGATTATTTGTTAAAACACAACTTATTCCGTATAAATGGTATTACAAATTATTATTTTCACTAAATGTATTTACATTTTAAAATTTGTATGATACATTTTAGGTGATTCAGAAGAAAAACGAAGTACCAGTGTATGCATAATACGTACAGCAAAGGAGATAGACAAATGACACTTAAATTAGTAGTAATTGGCGGTGGGTCTAGTTATACACCAGAGATTATCGAAGGAATTATTTTGCGACATGATTCCTTTCCCGTTACAGAGATCGTTTTAGTAGATGTTGAAGCAGGTAAACAAAAGCTGGAAATTGTCGGGCAGTTAGCAAAGCGGATGATTGAAAAAGCCAAAAAACCAATACAATTATCATGGACATTGGATAGAAGGGAGGCATTAAAACAGGCTGATTTTGTTTCGACACAGATAAGGGTGGGTGGTTTAGCGGCAAGGTCAAAAGATGAACGAATTCCACTGGAGTATGGATATATTGGTCAAGAAACAAATGGGGCAGGGGGCATATTCAAAGCATTCCGTACGATCCCCGTCTTAATGGAGTTAGCAAAAGATGTCCATGAAATTTGTCCTGATGCTTGGATAATTAATTTTACAAATCCTGCAGGAATAGTGACAGAGGCGTTGTTAAAGTATTCCCCACATAAAAAAGTAATCGGCGTCTGCAATATTCCTTATAATATGCGTCATTCCACTGCAGAAATCTTAAATACAAAACCTGAAAATATAATGATTGAATTTATTGGTATGAATCATTATGTGTTTGGTCGTAAAGTATGGGTAAACGGTGTTGACTATACAACAGAAGTGCTTGCTAAATTAAAAGAAGGTTTAGATTATTCTCCTGCCAATATCGTAAATCTCGGTTGGTCTCAAACTTTTATTAAAGCAACTTCGTTATTGCCAAACCCGTATCATCAATATTATTTTCAAACCGCCCAAGTATTAAAGAAAGACGTGCAGGCATTAAAAGAAAATGGAACGCGTGCAGAAGTGGTCCAGCAACTAGAGAAATCGTTATTTGAGCTATACAAAAATCCTGACCTTTGTGAAAAACCAAAAGAGCTAGAAGAAAGAGGTGGGGCGTTTTATAGTGATGTAGCATGTAGTCTGATGGACTCTATTTATAATAACAAAGCGGATGTTCAAACGGTAAATACATTAAATAACGGAGCAATCCCTGATTTGCCAGAAGATGCGGTTATTGAAGTGAATAGTGTTATTACAAAGAATGGACCACAACCAATTGTAGTTGGATCTTTACCAGACAGTGTAAAAGGACATATTTACCAAATGAAAGCGTTTGAAAAATTGGTTATCCGTGCAAGTATAACCGGTAATTACGAAGATGCCTATCTGGCAATGGTTATGAATCCGTTAATTGGGGAGGAGGCTGATAGTAAGAGATTGCTGGATGCGTTATTAGAGGCACATAAAGATTATTTACCACAATTCTAATACAGGGGGTTTTACGAATGGATAATAAAGCGATGCAAAAATTCATTGAAATTGCTGGTCGAATTGGGTCACAGCGTCACCTTGTAGCTATACGTGATGGATTCGTTGCCATCATGCCATTAATTATTGTCGGGTCGTTAGCTATTTTAATTAACAATTTTCCTCCCTTTGGAGCGTTCCATTTTGTGGAATGGATGAACGGTATTTTTGGAGATGGAAACTGGCAAGCGGTGGGGGGAAGTATTTGGAATGGGACGTTTGCTGTTCTAGGTTTGTTAGTTACCTTTTCCATTGCGTATAATTTAGCGAAGTCATATGAATTGGATGGCTTGGCTGCGGGGTTAATAGCAGGTGCTGGATTTATTATGTTAGTTCCTATTACTGCTGACGGCGGTCTAAATATGGGATGGCTTGGAACACAAGGTTTGTTTGTTGGTATCATTTTATCGTTAGTAGTAACCGAGTTGTTTCGAATATTAATTACTTCCAAGCTGACCATTAAGATGCCTGAAGGTGTGCCTGAAGGTGTAACTAGATCCTTTGAAGCGCTCATCCCTGCTGTGATTATTTTAATTTTACTTGGATTTTTCCAAGCTTTGATGATTGTATTTGCAGAGCAGAGTATTTTTGAAGTTATCTTTACGATTATTCAAGAGCCATTGCAAGGGTTAGGAAATACGTTGCCTGCTGCTATGCTTGTTTCATTTTTGAATCATTTGCTTTGGTTTTTCGGATTGCACGGCACGAATATTATCGGTTCTGTCATTGAACCTGTTTATCTGCCTTTAATAGAAGAAAATCTTCATCTGTTTAAGAGTGGCATGTCTGCATTTGAAGTGCCAAATATTGTGACTAAACCATTTTTAGATTCATTTGTATTTATGGGAGGTTCTGGGACGACCATTGCGTTATTAATTGCTGTCTTTATCGTTATTCGCAGAGAAAAGAATCATCCTTATCGACAAGTAGCCAAACTATCTGCGCCAGCAGGACTTTTTAACATTAATGAACCAGTGATATTTGGATTGCCAATCGTCTTGAATCCAGTGATGTTAATACCCTTTATTTTAATTCCTGTTACGCTTACAATCACTTCTTATATTGCCATTGCGACAGGGCTAGTCCCTAGAACAGTTGCTATCTTACCTTGGACCACACCGCCTATTCTAAGCGGTTATCTTGTAACAGGAGGAAGTTTTAGAGGTGTCGTATTACAATTATTCAATTTAACACTCGCTATTGTTATGTATATACCGTTTATTTTAGCGGGAGCGAGAATGATGAAACGAAATGAGGGGAAAACAAATTGACTGTAAAAGAGGAGTTGCAAAAGTTATCATTTACAATTATATTGCATGCGGGGAACGCTCGGTCATTATCAATGGAAGCGATAGCAAAAGCGAAGGCGTATCAGTTTGAGCAAGCTCATGCAAAGATAGAGGAAGCAGAAGAAGCTTTTGTTGAAGCACATCAAATGCAAACAAAGTTGTTGCAGCAAGAAGCGGAAGGCGCACACACCGATTTATCCGTCATTTTAATCCATGCCCAAGACCATTTAATGACAGCGCTAACTGTAAAGGATTTGGCAATTGAAATGATAGCGTTATATGAAAAACTAGAAACGATAGAGGAGGATCAAAGATGAAGATTATTCTTGTTTGTTCAGCAGGTATGTCAACATCGATGCTCGTGAAGAAAATGAAGGAAGCAGCGACGCAACGGAATTTAGAAGTAGATATTCGTGCTATGGCAGAATCACAGCTAAAGAATGAGTTAGACGACCTTCATGTCGTGCTTATAGGACCGCAAGTCAGATATTTAGAAGCAAAAATAAGAACACAGCTTGAACCTAAAGGCATCGCCGTAGAAGTTATTGATCAAATGGCATATGGCATGATTCAAGGGGATAAAGTATTGGATCAAGCGTTATCTTTAGTTAAACAATAAACGTAATAACTAGTTAAAAAAGTTGTACGGAGTCGTAAAACGAACTTCGGTACAGCTTTTTTTATTTCATTATAGGAAAGAGTGAAATATTCGGGGCTATCGTATAAGTGAACATCCAACTTTCACCAAAAAAGGCTGGGATAAACCGAGTTTTTAATTACACTATAGAAAAGTATAAGTTTTATTGGTTTTATAGTATAAGAATAACAAAGGTATTGCCATAAGACTTGGAGACAGGCCAATTCTTTCTGAAAAGTAAAAACGAATTTTTATCCAAGGTGCTATCAGGTTCCCGCTTCAAAGGAAAGAAGAGGACTGCACAAGTCTACTAAATTACGCAACTTCCTCACGCAGTCCTTTTGTTCCTCACCTTGGTCTATAAACAATTAGGGGTAATCTTGAAAATAGTGTGGAAAGAGAGTTAAAAATACCCCTCCTCTATTGCTTAGTTAATATGGAAAAATCAGCACAATAGAAGTCTTCAGACACCCATTCATAGCCAGTTTGTTTCCAAATGGGAATAGATTAGGTAACATTTTTTCAAAAGTAACTCCAACTTTTTTGAATTTATTTTTTAACTTTACGATAGCCTTGAGTGAACAAAACCTTTGCTCTTAGAGCTTTGAAAGAGTACCCACGACAATAAATTTAGTCTCTTTTTGAAAATTTCTTTATATTAATAACCGTTTTGTAAACAACTTTCGACACGTTATCATCAAAAAATGATGGAGAATATTCTCTGCTTGACCACCATCTATTTCTACTTTAATGAATTTTTCTCTTAAATTGCTACTCCTTTCTATGTTCATCTTGTTTTTCAAACACAAACAAGGTAGGATTCACACCCTTCAAACTGAGAGGATAAGATTTCAGACAAAAAAGCCCTAATCGTTTTGCTTCCCAAAACAATTGATTGACACTCTCAGACAAAATAACGGCTCTCCCGTTCGGCTTCAAGACTCTACATACTTCATTCATAATATGGCGATTGAACAATTCTAAATCCTCGTCGGGGGAAATTTGTCTACCAAATGGAAGATTAGTTACAATTTTATCGACATAACCAGTAGCAAAAGGCAATTTCCTTGCATCCCAAGCATTAACTTCCACCATCAAATCATCAAGATTATTTTTGGCTATTTTTGTGACTGGGTAAGATATATCTCCACCAACTATCTGATTTGCAGGGTATGTGGCTCGTTCAGACAAAATTGTGCCTGAACCACAACAAGGATCTACGAAAATATCTGTCGATTTAGGATCTGACAACCACACCATCGCATGAGCTACAGTAGGAAGTAATGATGCACGAGAGAACCGTCGATTCTGATTGCGAAAACGAAACGTCGCATCTGTAAGTCGAAATGAAAAAATCACATTATGATTTGCGTAGCGTTGGACTTCTTAATGTTGTTCGCATATATGGTCAAAAGGCCTTTCAAGAAGAAACGCGTATCGCGCTTGATATACATTTAACAGAATGGGAAAAGGATGCTTTAAACAACGAATTGGAGCTTGAAACAAAGACGAACGATTATATGAGTGTTGCTATACCGGCGATAGAAATTCAATTACAGCCTGGTCGGGACGTTGTCGGTTTAATTGAAGCTGCGGCAAATAATTGGTACTTACATCAACAAGGTTATAGCGCTGCAGAAGAATTTATTCAGCGATTGGAAACAGATATTGAAAATAAAGAAACGGAATAGCTATGTGTCGATGTAACGTAATTGCGAAAGAAGTGCCCCTCTTCACGAGTGTGAAGGTATAGCCGAATAGTAAGGTGTTCGTTGTCGATGATGCAAGAAGGTTTTTTAAGCAAACTGTAAAGGTGATAAATGTTGGAGTAGTTCACGAAAAGCTGCTTCTGTTTATCCAAAAGAAAGAGAATCTTGCTGCCAAAGTGAAAGGGGTTTACCTTTTTCATTTGTGTAGGACTTTTAATATCAAAAAGCATTCAGTAGGGGGGAGGGAAAATCTCCTACTGAATGCTATAGTATGAGCCATGTTTTTCTAAAATTTCATATTTGTTTGTGCTAAGGCATCATCATAAATAAAGACACAATAGAAATAATAGGAATAGCAAGAGCCAGCATTAGACTAATGATGGAAAATTGCGTAATCATGGATTTTGCTTCTTCAGGGACGCCCACTTTGGCTTGCATGAAAATAAATAAAACAGCAAAAATGACCAAAAATAATAGAATAATCCCTGGCAGATATAAGTCTGACACGGTAGACACACTTTCCATCTGTGCATAGCCATAAATAATGAGTAGTATAGGAATAGCTTCGCTCAGAGCGACACCAATCATTAAATTATTTTGTACTCTCGCATGCTGACTTGGATCTTGTTTTAATTTTTCCACATTCATTTTATAAAGAGTTAAAATAGGAAACATAGCTAATGTAGCTGCTGCAACAAATATGTACGGTATCATTTGGAAACCTCCTTTATCGTTATTGGTGTGGTAGTTGTAAATGGTTGGAACACAATTCACTATTTTCAGATATGGCGAATGAAACGAAGTAAGCGCCTTATGTTCCCCATGTCGTAATGATTCAGGTTATGATATAAATAAACAAAAATTGCATTTGAATAGTGCGTAACCATGCAATTTTTGAACAATCTTTATTAGAAAAAATTACTAGAAACAAAATCTTTTCCGGATTCGAATGGGCAAAGCACTTCCAAAAATAGCCTATCATGTTTTAATGGTGTGTACAATATAATTTGCTAAAAACTGCTAGGATTCGATATAATTTAAGTCGATTATACATTTTAGCGAAGAAGAAACTCAGCTAAGAACAGTAGGAGAATAATATGATAAATTATGTAGACTTTATGATAGCTTTTGTCATTGCAGCTGCCACTTCTTTTCTATTGACCTATCCTGTGAAAAAATTTGCCGTTTTTGTGGGCGCTGTAGATTTCCCGAACTATCGAAAAATACATACGAAGGTAACGCCTCGTTTAGGTGGTTTAGCTATATTTTTAGGAATGGGAGCAGGGTTATTATATTTACAGCCGAGCCATCCACACTTAGCTGAAATAGCTGCTGGAGCAGTAGTTATTATAGTAACTGGTGCATTAGATGACCGATTTGGCATCCAACCAGTTGTGAAGTTAACCGGACAATTAATTGCAGCTTCCTTTTTAGTTTCTTCAGGACTAATTATTGAAAAATTAACGCTTCCACTTTTTGGAACAGTAGAATTGGGATTTGCCAGTGTATTAATTACGGTACTCTGGGTGGTAGGAATTACAAACGCTATAAATTTAATTGATGGCTTAGATGGTTTAGCAACAGGGGTAACAACGATTGCTTTAATTAGCATTAGCGTAATGGCATTTATTGATATGCAAATGATGGTTGCGTATTTATGCGTTACCTTAATAGGGAGTAACCTTGGTTTTTTATACCATAATTTTTACCCTGCTAAAATTTATATGGGGGATACGGGATCTAATTTTTTAGGTTATATGATCGCTGTCGTTTCCATGCTCGGTTTATTTAAAAACGTGGCATTATTTAGTTTTGTAATTCCGATTATTGTGCTAGCTGTACCTATATTTGATACGTTGTTTGCAATTGCAAGAAGAGCATATAATAAGGAAAATATTATGATGCCTGATAATAAGCATATTCATTATCAACTATTGCAGGCTGGGTATAGTCATCGCAAAACAGTGTTAATTATTTATGGTTTTAGTGCATTGTTCGGCACTTTGGCTGTGCTGTTTTCCAATGCAAGTATTACGGTTTCCTTTATTATTACCGTTATTGTGCTTATTTTATTGCATTTATTTGCTGAAATGGCAGGTATTGTAATGGGAGGAAAGCGACCTGTCTTGCGTATGCTTCGTCTATTGGTTACAAGAAAGAAAAAAAATCGTTAATACGTGAAAGTCTTTCAAGTGATTGATTACGCTACAAGGATAAGACGTAAAGTCTATGAGCAACGGAACATATACGTGCTTTTACAGTGTGCGCATTCTTCACGCTGGAAATAGGAATACGAAGGCATAAACGTAATCAATCGTCAAAATGTGAAAAGTTTAATATAATAAAGGAAGAATTTATTCTGGGGATAAGATGCTGTAACAATCGGACTTTAAGAATAGGAAGATGCGATTTGGACAAGTTTAAGTGGAGATAACAGCATCTAAACTCTGATATATTCATCGAACAATCAGTGGGTAAGAAAACCTCACTCATTGAAGCTGCAATTTATAATACATGAAGCATGATTAGAGAAGGGAATGACCTACAAACATGGAAAAACAACAAATCGGCGTAATCGGTCTAGCAGTAATGGGTAAGAACTTAGCGTTAAATATTGAAAGTCGTGGTTATTCGGTTGCTGTTTATAACCGTTCAAGTGATAAAACAGATGCTTTCTTAGCCAATGAGGCAAAAGGAAAACAATTTAAAGGTGCAAAATCGATTGACGAATTTGTTGCATCATTAGAAAAGCCTAGAAAAATTTTATTAATGGTTAAAGCAGGAGCTGCTACGGATGCTACGATTGAATCACTTCTTCCTCACTTGGATAAAGGCGATATTTTAATTGATGGTGGAAATACACTTTATGAAGACACGATTCGTCGTAATAAAGAACTAGTAAAATCAGGGGTCCATTTTATTGGAACAGGGGTCTCCGGTGGTGAAGAAGGAGCATTAAAAGGTCCTTCCATAATGCCAGGTGGTCAAAAAGAAGCCCATGAATTAGTGGCTCCCATCTTTGAAGCTATTGCAGCTAAAGTAGATGGAGCAGCATGTACAACATATATTGGTCCTGATGGTGCTGGACACTATGTAAAAATGGTGCATAATGGTATTGAATATGGCGATATGCAGTTGATAGCTGAAGCTTATTTTATTTTAAAACATGTCCTCGGTATGGAAGCAGACGAGTTACATGAAGTGTTTGCTGAATGGAATGAAGGAGAATTAGATAGCTATCTTATTGAAATAACGGCAGATATTTTTACGAAGAAAGATGAAGAAACAAATCAGCCACTAGTAGATGTTATTTTAGATACAGCAGGACAGAAGGGAACAGGAAAGTGGACAAGTAAAAATGCATTAGACTTAGGTGTACCTCTTCCTTTAATCACGGAGTCTGTATTTGCCAGGTTTATTTCTGCGATGAAGGATGAGCGTGTACATGCAAGTGCACAGTTGCATGGACCTGAGAAAAAGCCATTCATTGGTGATCGAAAAGAGCTTATTGAAGCAGTTAGAAAGGCCTTATATATGAGTAAGATTTGCTCATATGCTCAAGGATTTGCGCAAATGCGTGCGCAATCGGAAGAAAATGACTGGGATCTAAATTATGGCGATATTGCGATGATTTGGCGTGGTGGATGTATTATTCGTGCGCAATTCCTACAAAAAATTAAAGATGCGTACGACAGAACACCTGACTTAGCGAATTTATTACTGGATCCATATTTTAAAGAGATTGTAGAAAATTATCAAGATGCTTTACGAGAAGTCGTCGCAGTTGCAATTAAGCAAGGTATTGCTGTTCCTGCTTTTTCTAGCGCAATTGCTTATTACGACAGTTATCGTTCTGCGGATTTACCAGCTAATTTAGTGCAAGCCCAACGTGATTATTTTGGTGCTCATACGTATCAACGAAAAGATAAAACAGGCATTTTCCACACCAACTGGTTTTAATAATGAACAAAGCTTGGGGCACCCGTTTAGCAACGTAGCGAAAGCGAATGGAGCGAATTAACCGAGACAAAGGAATGATGCCACTAAAACAGAGGGGGTATCGCGACGTCGTGCGGCAAGCCCGCTTTTAGTCGGCCTTCCTCTTATCGACAAACCGATGATGACTTATCGTAGGGATTTCGTGAAGTTGCCTCGTTGCTGAGCGCTGGAGCCAGACGTGGCTTATTCGGTTATGTTGTTATACACAAGCAGCTAATTGTAACTTTCTATCGCTCGACAGCTACCCCCTCCACATTAAGTGGAGGGGGTTTTAAGTGTGCTGCTTAAAATGAAAATAATGTTAAGTCGCTGGAGTTATAAAAAATTCGCTGAAGTTCACAATTTAACACGTATGTTAGATTGTATTTATTTTACTATACAACCATTCCATACTACATATGAAATTTACAACAATCAAAGCAGACCTCATAAAACGAAATTATGCAGAATTTGACGAAACCTACTAAAAAAGTCCTATTTCCACAGTATAGTTATGTATGAAATTTTTCGTTTTATAGTATAAGCAAAAAGGTAGCTTGCGCCAAGGAATTATCGATAGGACAAGCTTTTCTAATAAGCGGGACGGAGCAGATGGGCATTACGACGGAAGTTCCGTACATGCGATAGTCTGAGCTTCCAAGCGATCATCTCGTGGATTCAATAGATCAAATTGTTTCCTCAAATAGGCGAACCTCTTGCGCCGTACAGAATTAAGGAGCGCATCCAAATGGGACTCTCACGCACTGAATAGATGAAGCTGAGCGCCAAAAATCAGCCCCTCGAGCTCCGAATAGAGCAAGTCACCCTCAAATTTGTATTCTCGCTCCCCGAATGAAGTAAGCCTCGAAAAGATTAAGTCAAGCATCGAATCCATATTCTCAAGCCGCAAAATAAGTTTTCAGTACCTGAAATGCTATAAAGTAAAGCTAGTCATTTTGATTTGCAATATTTTGTGTAGTGCAAAAGTTTGATAAAAATATGTATGTATTTGTCGAAATTTCCCAATTTCCCTATTTACATGCAGGACTATTTACACTTCCTTCAATCTAGTAACTTTATTATGCTTTAATATATCGGAAAATTTAGATTAATAGAAAGGGGGGAATTGCTTGTTCTTAAATATGAAATAAAATTTGTCGTCCCAGAAAAACTGCCATGAATAGCTTGATATAGCTACTCTATTATGAAAAGCAACTGCAGACATGTTTTTTAAACAAAAAATGGCAGTTTATGCCATGAAAATGTAGTAGTAAATAAGTTTTTCTAACACTATAGGAAAGTATAAAAGTTTAAAGGTCTATAGTATAAGAAAAACTACGCCTTTCGCCATAAGGACTTGGCGAGAAGCCAAGTATTTCTAAGGATTTTATCCATTGGTGTCTTTCTAGTAAGGGAATGCATATCAAAATTTCTACCATTTTATAAGGGGGAAAATGAATGAGGTTTACACCAGCAATGAAACGTTCTTTTATGATTTTATTAATATTTTTACTCACTTTTAGTAGTTTTTCAACTATCCACGCAGTCGAGAAATTGCCAGAAATGAAGAACAAGCCTGATCTTTCGTCTGAACCATTAAAACAAACAGAAAATCCGGATGAGAAAACACGTGTTATTGTAGAGGTAGAGGATGAACCAGCAATTGAAAAGGCAACGAAAAAAGGTATTATGTTTAATCAAATGCCGAAAAATGAAAAAGAAAAATTGGAAAATGATGCCAAGAAAAAGCAAAATTCGATAAAAGAAGAAATGAAACAGAAAAAAGTCGATGCAACGTATCACGAGGAATTTACAACAGTTGTAAATGGCTTTAGTGCTGAAGTAAAACAAGGTGATCTTGATAAAATCAAAAAGATTAAAAACGTTAAAAAGGTGCATACGGTAAACGAATATGAGCGCCCAATTGCTAAGCCAGATATGAAGTATAGTAAAGAACTAGTAGAAGCACAGCAGGCTTGGAGGGAATATGATTTTAAAGGTGAGGGCATGGTTATCGGTATTATTGATACTGGTATTGATCCAACTCACCAGGATATGGCTTTATCTAACGAGCAAACGGCGGATTTATCTGAAGAAGAAGTCGAACAAGTCGTGAATGACGAATCGCTTCCAGGTAAATTTTATACGGAAAAAGTTCCATATGGCTATAATTATATGGATAAAAATGATGAAATAAGAGAAATACATGCAAATGCAAATTATCACGGCATGCATGTAGCAGGTACGGTTGGAGCTAATGGCGATGAAGAAAATAGTGGTGTCATCGGGGTGGCACCAGAAGCGCAGCTACTTGCACTAAAAGTGTTTGGAAATGATCCTGAAATGCGATCTACTTTTGGTGATATTTATGTAAAAGCGATTGATGATGCGATTAAGCTTGGCGTAGATGCATTAAATTTGAGTTTAGGATCACCCGCAGGCTATGTAAATAATGATTCTCCTGAACAACAGGCTGTTTCTCGTGCTGTAGAAAATGGCGTTCTTATGTCTATTTCTGCAGGAAATTCTGCTTTATTTGGAGATGGGTTTGCTTATCCAGATGTAGATAATCCAGATTACGGTGTAGCAGGCTCACCTGGTGTTTCTGATGATTCGCTTCAAGTTGCTTCGTTTGAAAATACGTTTATGCAAGTAGATCAGTTAGCGTATATGATAGATGATCAACAAGGCACAGCAGCCTTCCTGTCGGCAGGTAACACGGAGCCTAAGACAGATGGTAATTCCTATCCTCTCTTTCATGCTGGGCTTGGGCACCCAGAAGATTTTGAAGGCAAAAATGTAGAAGGGAAGTTTGCCCTAATTCAACGTGGAGAATTGGCGTTTACAGATAAAGCGATCAATGCGCAAAATGCGGGGGCCGCTGGTGTGATTATTTATAATAACACAGATGGTATTGTTAATATGGCAACTGCAGCTGAGATTACCATTCCACAGTTATTTATGTTAAAGAGTGATGGAGATAAGCTCGCACAGGCTATTGCAGAAAAAAAGCAAGTAAATATTGCTTTTACTGGCGATAGTGCAACGATAGACAACCCAGATGCTGGAAAAATGAGCGCATTTACTTCTTGGGGACTTACTCCAAATCTAGACTTTAAACCAGAAATTACTGCCCCAGGTGGACAAATTTATTCTACATTAAATGATAATAAATATGGTTTAATGAGCGGAACATCGATGGCTGCACCACATGTAGCAGGAGGCGGGGCTCTCGTTTTACAGCGTGTGGATGAGGAATTCGGGTATGAGAATGCTAATCGGATTGTCTTAGCCAAAAATATGATGATGAATACGGCAAAGCAAGTACAGTTTGAAGAAGAACCTGTATCTCCACGCCGACAAGGTTCTGGTATGATGCAACTTCATGCTGCACTTACTACACCTGTAGTCGTGACAGAATCTAACACGAAAGAAGCCAAGGTCGCTTTAAAAGAAATAACAGAAGATCGCGTGTCTTTTGAACTGACAGCTGAAAATTTCCAAGATACAGCTGTATCCTATGAAGTGAATGCGAATGCGCAAACAGATACGTCTGCAAACAGTGGAGATGATCTCGTTACAGCTCCAAATCTATTACCGTCTAATGATTTAGGAGACGCTGTGACCATTAATGGGAAAAAACAAGCTACGATTGAAGTACCTGCAAACGGAAAGACAACTTTTACGGTAACCGTTGATGTAAGTTCTGTCAACAACGAGTTAGCAAAAGTTTTTACAAACGGTTACTGGTTAGAAGGCTTTGTTACGTTAACGGATCCGACAGACACATATCCAGAACTAACGGTTCCATATGTCGGTTTTAAAGGTGATTGGGATGCAGCTTCGATTTTTGATGCGCCAGTATGGGAAGAAGATTCATTTTATGGTATGACAGGGGTTGTAACTTCAGCTGGCGAAGATAAAAATGGTGATATGCAGTATAACTTTTTAGGTGAAGATTTAAATACAGGTGACATTAACCCTGAAAAGATCGCCTTTTCCCCAAATGATGATGGTGTAAAAGATGATGCGCTTCCGATATTGTCATTTTTAAGAAATGCAAAGGATGCCAAGTTTACTGTACTAGATGAACAAGGAAAGAAAGTTCGTACGATTCGTTTAGAGTCCGGTATTAGAAAAAACTATTATGATTCTGGAAAAGGAGCCTATTATTCTATTTCGTCAGATCGAGCTTGGGACGGAAAAGTGAAGGGTAAGATGGCCCCAGAAGGAAAATACTATTTACAAGCGCAAGCAAAGGTTGATTATGACGGTGCCGAATGGCAGAAGCTAAAGCTACCAGTAATTTTAGATACAACCGCTCCAGAAGTAGAAGCAACGTATAATTTTGATAATGAAATGCTTACTGTAACAGCAAAAGATGCTAAAAAAGGGAGTGGCGTGGCTTCTTGGGGGATTTTTGTAAATGGTGAATCTGTGTTAGAAGAACCGTATGTGAATGGAGAAAAGGAACATTCTTTATCCGTCGATGAAGATGCAAAAATAACAGTAAAAGTGACAGACTATGCAGGAAATGAAAAGGAAGTAGAAGCAGAAATGCAAGAGCCTGATAAAACCGCACCGGACTTACGTTTGCTTGCTCCAGAAAATCTAGGGGCTCATGATAAGAGAGAAGTTGTTTTCTCAGGATATGTAACAGATGAAACGGATGTAAAGGAAGTAACGGTCGATGGAAAAAAAGCAAAGCTTGCGTTTAATGAAGAAAAAGACCGTTATGAATTTTCCTTACCTGTGAATCATAAAAAGGACGGGTATTATTTTAAACGGGTGAAAGCAGTGGACACGCTTGGCAACGAAACAGAAATAGGCCGACGTTATTTTGTAGATACGAAGCAAGCTAAATTAAATGTAAAAGGGAAAAAGAAAACAAAGCAAGATACGATTACTGTAAAAGCAAGAGTTCGCGACAACTTTGACGATATTAATGTATTTGTTGATGGCGACCATGTCTATACACATGAGCTTTCCCAACCTTATGGCGATAACCGTTTCGATGAGCTCGTCGAAGTAGAATTAGACTTAGAGGATGGGAAAAACGAATTTGAGTTTAAAGTCGTCGATGTAGCCGGAAATGAAACTGTTAAAACGTATGAGGTAACAAAACAAAAAGAGAGCAAAGAAGACGAAGAGGATAAAGATGATGATAAAGACGGAGGAATAGAGGATAACTTCTTTTCCTATCTATTTTCCCAATTATGGATCATGTTCGGTAAATTATGGTCGATTTTTGGTTAAGTAAATGAGTTAAATGTCAGCAAGGCTCGGCGCTAGATTAGTGTCGGGTCTTTCTTTGCACTATAGGTGAATATTTTTAGGTGCAGTAAGACTCTCACTTCATGAATTGGAAGATATGAGCAGACCAAGTCTAAGTTGGAGATAAGAGCACGTACTCCTTTTTCGTGAGTCTTTAGATCCATACCCTTGGGCTACTAAACAATTAATAGGGGTGAAAGAAAGCGATTACTTATTGCAGGTTCGCTTTATATTATAGGAGTCCATTTCTAATAGGAAAAGCCCTTACAGGCGAGCTTTTTTAACAAAACGGCAATGTTTTCACTATAAGTGCTTGGCAAGAAGCCCCTTTCATTTAAAATAGAAGAAACTAACATGGAGGTTAAAACATGACTTTAGGGGACAAATATTTACGTATTCTTAAAC
>NZ_JABXHF010000013.1:0-65581 GCF_013393565.1 Virgibacillus sp. | reverse complement strand
TAATACCGCCTCGATTCTTTCATCTAACGTATGTTTACTTCTTCTTTTAGACATAGAAAATGCCCCCAATATCGTAGTAAAGAGTTTTTATTATTTCTCTGTCTACCATATTGGGAGCATATCATTAAAAGCAAGTGACCTTTCTATTCTAAAAAGTGGTAAAATAAGAAACAAATACTTTGTCACGGAAAGGAGTTTACTTCATGACAAACATTCCTATTTTGGATGGTCATAATGATACATTATTAAGATTACACAAGTCACATGAAAGTGAAATGATTTTCTTTAATGAAAATACTTTTGGGCATATTGATTTGCCACGTGCAAGAACAGGCAAGTTTGCTGGAGGCTTTTTTGCTGCCTTTACTCCAAATGAGAACTACAAAGTCGAACCAGAAAAACATGTAACTAAAACAGGATACGATATGCCCTTACCACCACCTATTGATCAGCCATTTGCATTAATTTATACGAATGCCCTAGCAGCAACTCTTTTTAAGCTAGAAGCTGCTTCAAATGGAAAAATAAACGTCGTGAAAAGCAAAAAAGAATTGATCCGTTGTCTGAACAAGCAAAAATTGGCTGCTATTTTCCATATAGAGGGAGCTGAAGCGATTGATCTTGAATTCCATGCGCTTCACGTCCTTTATCAAGCTGGGTTGCGATCATTAGGCATTGTTTGGAGTAGACCTAATCGATATGGCGACGGTGTTCCTTTTCGCTATCCATCTTCTCCTAACATCGGTGATGGGTTAACAGATGATGGAAAACGCCTCGTAAAGGAATGTAATCAGCTCGGCATTATGGTTGATACAACGCATTTAAACGAGAGGGGATTTTGGGACGTTGTTCAGTTAAGTGATGCTCCTATTGTAGCAACTCATTCAAACGTCCATGCAATCTGTCCAATTTCAAGAAACCTTACCGATAATCAACTCAAAGCAATTAAAGATAGTAATGGAGTAGTAGGCATTAATTATGCAGTCAATATGTTACGTCCTGACGGTCAATTTGATACAAATATTCCATTAGATACCATTGTTGATCATATCTCCTATATAGCGGATAATTACGGAATTGATCATGTCGCTTTAGGATCCGATTTCGATGGCACAACTGTACCAGATAGTCTAAAAGATGTGACAGGTTTACCTAAATTACTAAAGAGGCTAGAAATAGCGGGGTTTGCAGAGCAAGAAATTGAAAAAATTGCTTATAAAAATTGGATACGCGTATTAGGAGAAACTTGGAAGGCGTAAGGTCTATAGTTAGCATTTCAGAAATTAGATATGTAGGGAGTTTATCCTAATAAAGTGATACTACAGGCAGTAACCGTTTACCGTTCTTCTACTTCATGTTTTCCAGCTTATTCAAGGAGATGACCTAAAGTAATAGGTGCTGTTATCTTCCACTTAGACTTGTCTAGCTTACATTTTCCAATTCTTAAGCTGGGAGTCCTACAGCACCTTAAATCCGGATAAACTCTAAATCTTAGTTTGTACTTGCCTCTTGCATCCTTTTTATCATATCAGAAGTAACTTTTACATCAAGTTGTGTAAAACCGCCTACGATAGATCCATAAACAGGTAAGAGAGAAGGAGTTAAAACTCGAAAATAGTCATCCTTTTCCAAGTTCCTATGGACAATTGGTAAAACTCCATCCACATCGTTAAAGATTCCGCCACACAATACCACTTTCACTTCTTCCCTATCTGTAAACAATTTACGATAAAGTGTTACGATGTGATGTACTATTTCAATTGCAGCATTTTCAACTATCCGGCTAGCTACACGATCATTTCTTTTATAGGCACAAAAAACAATTTCAGATAAACTTGCAATCGTTCTCTTCATATCTTGCGCAAAATAAATATGGTCTATGAGAGAGCGAGCATTATCTACACGGAAATGTTCATAGAGCATATCCAATAGTATTGTTTGATCTCCTCTTCCATCTTGGAATTTTAAAGCGGCAGATACACCTTGCCTTCCTATGCTGTAACCACTACCTTCATCACCAAGTAGATGCCCCCATCCCCCTACTCTATCTTTATTTTGCTTCTTGTTTATTCCATAAGCTACAGATCCGGTTCCTGATATATGAACGATCCCCGGATCACCCAAAGTTCCGGAATATAACGCATTTAACGCATCTATCTCCAAATAAACTTTGCTGTTCTTAGGAACTAATGATGATAAAATACCTGTTATTTGCTGTTTTATTTCAGCGCTCCCTGCCCCAGCTATACCTGCATAAACACAGATTACACGTTCAAATTCAACTGGTGCCCGATCTTTTATACGTTGGAATATAGCTTTAAATATCTCATGTAATTCCTGGTTAGATATTACATTTGCATTCGAAGGACCGACTGTAAAATTAATTACTGTATTTCCTCTCATATCAACCATTACTACCTGTGTTTTTGTACCCCCACCATCAATACCAATTATATATTCCATTTTCCCCCTTATTTCCCTTCCCTTTGTATATCCATAATGGCTTCACGTAAATTACCACTGTTTTCCTGTAAAATATAACAGGCCTCATCTGACTTCAATTGAAACATGCTAATAAGAATAGCTGCCTTTAAATTAAACTCAGATTCCTGCAAAGCCTTTTTTGCTTCATGTTCTGTAACATTAGCAATGTCACATACTATACTAACAGCTCTATCTCTTAATTTTTGATTCGTTGCTTGAACATCAACCATATAATTATTATATACTTTTCCATTTTTTATCATAGAAATAGTCGATATCATATTTAAAACCAACTTCTGAGCCGTACCTGCTTTCAAACGAGTAGAGCCTTGAATAACTTCTTCTCCTACAAGAAGTTCAATAGGATAATCGACTAATTGACTTATTTTTGTATTTTCCTTACAGACAATACAAGCAGTAGGTATATGCTGTTTTTTTGCTTGCTTAATTCCACCAATAACATAAGGTGTTTGACCGCTTGCTGCAATAGCGATTAGGAAATCTTTTGATGATAGATGCTGTTTCGCATCATGTTCCCCCGATTCTACACTATCCTCTGCATTTTCAATTGCTTGTCTGATCGCATTTTCCCCACCAGCAATCAAAGCAGTGAACAGATCGGGTTGAACCCCAAAAGTTGGTGGACATTCCGATGCATCTAGTACACCCATTCTTCCACTTGTGCCTGCCCCCATATATATAATTTTTCCGCCATTCTTAATCGTTTCGGTTACTTTTTGAATAACGGGCTCAATCTGATGAAAAGCTTTTTCTACAGAAACAGGAACCGTCGTATCTTCTTTATTCATATAAACCATAATTTCTTTAATAGACATTTGATCTAAACCCATTTAAAAGAACCTCTCTTCAATTTTGAGCTACATTCGTTTAACGTCCATGTAAAGCTAGTGAATAATTTTTTCAAAAGCTGCCACACCAAATTTATGTAACTCAAATTGTTTTCATTTTTCTTCGAAGCCAAACTTATCCCATGGCTGCAGATGATCAAGAAGTAATACCTCTTCCTCACGTATTCTGCCAACAACATTGGACTTACCTGAATTCACCATATCTTGCAATGCAATTTGTAACTCTCCAGCATATTGTTTATATAAATCACTTTCAATAATAATATCCCCGCGCTTTATATTCGGTGTATGATGCACAGGGAAAGAATGCCCTCGATACTTGACCCGACTTTGAGTAGACCGAATTAAATAATCAGATACATCCCCACGATAGAAATGTGGTTCATCAAAAATAATTTTTCTCTCCAAGTCAGAGATTCCTTCTTCTACTTTTATTGAAAAAATAATTTTTTCACGCTGTAGTGTACTCAGCTTCTTTAGCTCTTCTTCAGATGCATAAGCATTGCCAATAATTACATCGTCAATTAAATTGGTAGCCCATAAATGTTTTGCCTGTACTTCAATAGGTAATGTACGGTGCATTTCCAAAGTAGGAAGGCCTTCCATAATAGGCCATGGTCCATAAGTCGCATCGGAAGAAGATACAAATGCTGCTGTTCTTAAACCGTAATCTTTAAATTTCTTACTACACTGTATAAAAAAGTCATAAGCAAGACCTGAATACCTATGTGGATAAAAATTATGACAGCCTACTAACTTTTCTTTATTAGGACGATAACTCATGATATTATCTAAGTATTTCGTTGCGTTACTCATGTTTATTTCTATCTTTAATTCATACGGATTAAAAGTCATTTGCGCTTCTTCATTTCCAGTAAAGCCAAGATCTAATCGAATACCATCAACACCTAATGCATTAAAAAATGATAAATCATTATATGA
Source organism: Virgibacillus sp. (assembly GCF_013393565.1). Taxonomy (NCBI): domain Bacteria; kingdom Bacillati; phylum Bacillota; class Bacilli; order Caryophanales; family Bacillaceae; genus Virgibacillus; species Virgibacillus sp. The sequence continues at coordinate 61,286 of NZ_JABXHF010000013.1, read as the reverse complement.
AATATTTAATTCTGAAAAAACTCTTGGATTTATATCACAAATTACTTCCATACCCAGTTGTTTGGAGAACTGAATGGTTTGTTTAAAGTGTTCAATAATTTTCTCAGCATCACCTTCCATGGATAGAAGGCATGTAAAAATACGAGTAAAACCATATTTATGCGCCAATTCAATATACGCTAAATCATCTTCCACCCTTGAATGATTCGGGTATATAGAAATCCCCAAGTTTCTCATCTAATCACCTCTATCATGATAATTTTGTTTCTAAGCAATGAATTCGTTGTAGCATTTTTATCATCTGTTCAATTAAAGATATTTCACTAATGGATGTCATTAGATGGTCTTGGGCATGCACCATTAATAATGACATCTTCACTGGTTCATCATTTATTTCTGCTTGAATTAATTTCGTTTGTGTATTATGCGCTTTCGTTAACTGCTCTTGTGCTTCCTTCAATTTTTCTTCTGCATCCGTAAATGCGCTCTCATAAGCTAAATCCAGAGCTTTGTAGGCAGTAGCTTTCGCGTCACCACCGTGGGAAATAATAGAAAAAATATCCATTTCTAAATTCATGGTATAGACCTCCTTCTTTATTTATCAATATCATATCATATTTAAAATAAAATTTTAAGTTATATTTTTTATATTGAATTTTTCTTTCAAATACTATATAATCAATGTATGTGAAACCCTTTTCACATTTTCACGACTTATACAAATTGAGGAGGTAAAAAAATGAAAGTGTTATTTGTATGTTCTGGGGGTATGTCTAGCGCAATTGTTGTTAAGGCGCTAAAGACGGAAGCGAAAAAACATGGGCATGAAATGGAAGTCCACGCTATTGGAACAAGTGAGGTTGAACAAGAAATGCAAAAAGAGTGGGATGTTTGTATGGTCGCACCACAAATTAAACACCGCTTTGACCAAGTCAAAGTGCATGCTGACGAAGCAGGAGTTCCTTGTGGAGCAATTCCAGCACAAGCTTACACGCCATTAGGTGGTCCTTTACTATACAAAACTCTAAATGAACTCATCAAGTAAAGCGAAGGGAAGAGATTACCTTGAGTAAATTTGTAGATTTTATGGAAAATAAACTGTCCGCTCCTATGGCACGTTTATCGGAACAACGTCATTTATTAGCTGTTCGAGATGGGGTTATTTCTGCATTACCTTTTATTATTGTTGGATCATTCTTTTTAATCTTTGCTTTTCCGCCATTACCAAAGGATTGGGCAATTACACAATGGGCAACAGAGCATGCTGCAGAAATTTTAATTCCATACCGAATGACCATGTTTATCATGTCATTATACATAGCATTTGGTATTGGCTATAATCTAGCGAAGTCCTATAAAGTAGACCCTTTATCTGGAGCGCAAATTGCTGTTGCGGCTCTATTATTAACCCTAACACCAACTGCTCTTGATGAATTAGGGTTTGTTCTGCCAATGCAATATTTAGGTGGACATGGACTATTTGTTACCATTATCGTATCCATTCTTGCTGTAGAAATATTTAGAGTTTGTAAACAAAAACAAATTACCATTAAATTACCTGAGCAAGTACCTTCTTCGGTTTCTCGCTCATTCGAAGCACTTATTCCGGTTGCCATAGTAATCATCTTAATGTCAACCATTACCGTTGTAATGGGAATAAATCTACATCATGTAGTCGATAAATTAGTTGCTCCATTAGTAACTGCAGGCGATAGCTTATTTGGTGTATTAGTACCAGTATTTCTCATCACTTTCTTCTGGTCATTCGGTATACATGGGGTTTCTGTCGTAGGTTCTATTGCAAGGCCGCTATGGGAAGTATATCTTGTTAACAACTCTCAAGCAGTGGCAGATGGAGCTTCCACCATTCCGCATATCGCACCAGAAACTTTTTACCAATGGTTTATTTGGATAGGTGGTTCTGGGGCTACATTAGGTCTCGTTATTGCGATGTTGCTTTTCGCAAGATCTAAATACATTAAAAATTTGGGTAGAGCTACGATTGTTCCTAGTTTGTTTAATATAAACGAACCAGTTATTTTCGGGGCACCAATTGTTCTTAATCCCTTATTGATTATTCCGTTTATTATTACGCCAATTGTTACAGCGATTATTGCTTATTTTGCAACATCTATAGGATTAGTAAGCCCGACATATATTATGCCACCATGGACATTACCAGCTCCAATTGGTGCATACTTATCCACTGGTGGTGATTGGCGAGCTGTTGTCTTAGTACTAATAAATATAACCATATCTGTAACAATCTATATGCCGTTCTTAAAGCTATATGATAAAAAAATGATAGCTATGGAACAAGGAGAGGAATAGAAAAATAACATTATAATGGGACAGGCATCCGAAGCATTAGCGCCCATTCATCATTAACAGAGTGTAGTAATATTAAAGAATTTGGACTGCAAGGTGAAACGCAACTATATGGAATCATTTTGAACCTTGCGTAAGACGTTCATTTTTCCTATGCAGCAATGAAGAAAAGAGAATAGAGGTGTTCTCTTTTCTTTTTACTCTATAGATGAGGTGAAAATATGATTCAATCCAAAGGCATCATCCCTAGAATTAGTTTTAAAGGGGTATTTGTGTTTATGTCAATAACCATTTTAGGGTTATTGCTACTTCCCACCCTTTTCATGACTATAGGTATTACTAAAACAGCTAGTTTTTTTATCGCTTGTACCATTTCTTCATCAATTGGTAGTATGCTCGTTTTAACTAAAATTGATGGTAAACCCACTGAAAGAATCTATTTCAGAAAAAGAATGGCACTTTCTATGATTGTTGGACTTTTATCAAGTGCACTCATTATTTTTGTTTTTGGAGGAGATATTTTTGGATACTAAAGGTATAAAACTTGTCACTATTGGCGGTGGATCAAGCTATACACCAGAATTTGTGGAAGGCATTATTAAACGGTATAACGAATTACCAGTCAAGGAGCTCTGGCTTGTCGATATCGAAGACGGTAAAGAAAAACTTGATATTGTAGGAAACCTAGCTCGAAGAATGGTTAAAAAAGCCAACATCCCGATGGAAGTACATTTAACTTTAGATAGAGAAGCTGCTTTACAAAATGCGGACTTTGTAACTACACAAATTCGAGTCGGATTGTTAGATTCAAGAATTAAAGATGAAAGGATACCAATTAAACACGGAATGATTGGCCAAGAAACAAATGGTGCTGGCGGATTATTTAAGGCCCTTCGAACCATTCCAGTATTAATGGACATTGCTAGAGACATGCAAAACTTATGTCCGAATGCTTGGTTAATTAATTTTACAAATCCAGCTGGTATCGTTACGGAAGCATTAGTAAAATATAGTAAACATAAAAAAGTCGTTGGCGTTTGTAATGTGCCAATTAATATGAAAATTACTATTGCAGACCTTTTAGGCGTGCCTGAAGAAAAAGTTCAGATTGAATTCGCAGGTTTAAACCATATGTCTTATGGTACGGATGTATTCGTAGACGGGGAATCAAAATTAGCAGAAGTGATTGAATTATTGGCTAAACCTGAAAACCAATTATCTATGAACAATATAGCGCCTCTTCCATGGGAAGGAGAATTTATTAAAGCACTTCATATGATACCTTCTCCTTATCATCGTTATTATTATAAGACGAAGGAAATTTTAGCTAATGAGCAAAAAGAATACCAAGAAGGAAAAACAAGAGCGGAAACAGTCAAAGAGCTGGAAAGTAAGTTATTTGAACTTTATAAAGATCCAAACCTAAATATTAAACCACCCCAACTTGCTGAAAGAGGTGGCGCATACTATAGTAATGTCGCTTGTGATCTAATTTCCTCTATATATAACAATACAGGAGATATCCAAACGCTTAATGTTGTGAATAACGGAGCAATTTCCAGTCTTCCTGATAACACTGTAGTCGAAGTGAACTGTACTGTAACAAATAAAGGACCAATACCTTTAGCTGTCGGTGCTTTACCATCTCCTATTAATGGACTTATTCAACAGATCAAGTCTTTTGAGCTAGCTGCGATGGAAGCAGCTGTAACAGGTTCATATGAAATAGCATTGTTGGCATTATGTATTAACCCTTTAATTACAGACGATGGAAAAGCAAAAGTAATTCTTGATGAATTACTTGAAGCACATAAAGAATATTTACCACAATTTCATTAATACTTAATAGAAAAACTTGGCTTGTCACCATGTCCTATGGCGAATGCTGTAGTTTTTCTTAAACCATAAAAAAACCATACGTCAAAAATAAAAGCTACATTCTGGCGCATGGTTTTTATTTTTATCTTTCCCCCACAGAATCCCGATACACAATTTCGTGTGGAATAATGATACGTTTTTCAGGGACAAAATCCGATTGTGTTTTTTCAATTAAAGCTTTCGCAGATTGTACACCCAGTTGATATATTTGAATGTCAACAGTTGTTAAAGCTGGACTTGTCAGCTCGGATAGGTATACATTGTTAAAGCTTACCAATGAAATGTCAGTAGGGACATCATACCCTAACTCTTCTAAAGCACTTAGCACCCCTAGGCTCATTAAATCATCACTTACAACAATTCCTGTTGGCGAATACTCTAATTGCAACAATTTCTCTATTGCTTCTCTCCCTCCTGATTGAAGGAATTCACTATGAATACGATAAGCTTCACAAACTGGTAGCTCCGCTTCATTTAAAGCCGCTTTATATCCGTTTTCTCGATCCATCGTTACAATAAGATCTCTGGAACCACCAATAAAAGCAATGTGCTCATGTCCTTGGTCAATTAAATAATTTGTTATTTCTTTTCCAGCTTTATAGTTATCATTATCGACATGTGTAATTTCACTTACATAATCATACGGTTTTCCTACAATTACAAATGGAAATTCTTTTTCACGCAAAAAATTTGTTATTCGATCATTCATACGTGAGTAAAGTAAAATGATTCCGTCTACATAACTGCCATAAACCATACGTTCTACTTCAGCAAACATCTCTTCTTCTGTTCCACCACTCGATAACATCATCGAATATTGCATATCATGGGTAACCGTTCCGATACCTCGCAACACTTCCGGGAAGAACGGATTTTGTAAAGACTTATCAGCAGATGAAGGCATCACAACGCCAATTGTTTTGGTAGACTTGGCGACTAAATTTCTAGCATTTACGTTAGGGTGATATCCTAATTCCTTCATTGCCTTTCGAACCTTCTTTTTCGTATCCAGACTGATTCTTGGATTATCTGCAATTACTCTAGACACAGTAGAAGGTGATACACCTGTCGCCTTTGCTACATCTTTTATTGTTACCATTTTTAATATCTCACCCTCTACTCCATCATTTGTATCATTAGTTAGTATATGTTATAGATTTATCGTTGTTTGCTTTCCACTTTTCGCTCCATTTATTATAACATGCTGCCCTTCGCTAAGACCAATTACATTCACTTTTATGTTCTGATAACTTGGCTGATACGTACCCTCTTTGCGTTTCACTTCAACAACTACTTGATCCTTTGTCGAAATGATCTCTATGTCGAGTTTAAGATAAGTACCATTTTCAAAAGCAAATGTTTCTCCGTCATCATCATAAAGCATACATGTATATGTTGCATTTTGCTGGCTTGCAAAAATATGCATTGCCATATCGTTGCCTTGTTTTTTCTCGTTAGAGATATAAGAATTTTGCAGTACTGCCGTTCCTTTTTTAATAAAGATTGGTAATTGATCCAGTTCTGCATGAACAAGGTGTACTTTACCACCTTCATATTCTTCTCCCACAAAGAAATTGACCCAATCACCTTCTGGAAAGTATACAGCACGATCTGTAATTGCTGGAACTAAAATTGGTGCGATCATGACATTATCCCCAACCATAAATTGATCGTTTAAATTATAGGTCTTTTCATCAGTAGGATACTCCATGAATAACGGACGCATAACTGGCAAGCCTCGTTCACTTGCTTGACGAAACAATGTATACAATTGCGGCATCCACTCATAACGCATTTTGATGTACCTTCTTATTATATTTTCGTACCTTTCCCCAAACTGCCATGGTTCTTGATACATTGTTCCAATCGCAGAATGATTTCGAAAAAAAGGCGTAAACGCGCCAACTTGCGTCCAACGAACCAATAGTTCTGGATTTGTATCATGGGCAAATCCACCTACATCAGGGCCCGCAAAAGCAACACCAGATAACCCTAGGTTCATTACCATTGGCAGACTCATTTGTAAATGTTCCCAAAAGCTCCGATTATCGCCCGTCCATACTGTAGCAAACCGTTGTACACCAGCGTAACCGGAACGAGTAAGCAAAAATGGACGTTTACCATTTAATTGCCCTTTTAACCCTTCGTAGGTTGCTTTCCCCATTAATAAACCGTAGACATTATGCAATTCACGATGTGTTGTAGGATTGCCATCATTCCGATGCATGACAGCCGTATCCATTGTTTTTGTTTCATTAAATACAGCTGGCTCATTCATATCATTCCAGACACCTTCTACACCCATACTGCTGTAAAACACGTGCTTATCGCCCCACCATTTCCTTACACGTTCCTCGGTAAAGTCAGGAAAGGCGCTTTTACCTGGCCAAACTTCCCCAATATAAATATCATCTTCAAGATATTTACAAAAGTTGTCATCTCTTACCCCTTCTTGGTAAATGGTATATTCAGGATCTTTTTTCACACCTGGGTCAACGATTGGCACAACACGAATGCCCATATCTCGAAGATCCGCTATTAATTTTTCAGGATCAGGGAAGCGATTTTTATCAAACGTAAATACACGATAACCATTCATATAATGAATATCTAAATGGATGACATCAACAGGAATATCTCGCTCCACAAATTTTTCCGCTAAAGCACGAACTTCTTCTTCCGATTCATAGCTATACCGTGACTGATGATAGCCTAATGCCCATTTTGCTGGAAGAGGCATTCTTCCAGTTATGAAAGTATATTGTTCTAAAACTTCTTTCGGAGTGGGCCCTGCCATGACATAATAATCGACTTGCCCTCCTTCTGCATGAAAGGTATACATATTATCATAGCTTTTCATATCAAAGGTCGTTCTAAAAGTATTATCAAAAAAGATGCCGTGTGCTGTTCCTTGGCGTAGTGTCATAAAGAAAGGAATAGATTGATACAAGGGATCTGTTTCTGGATTATGCGGTGCATACACATCACTATTCCACATCTCATATTTTTCTCCGCGTTTATCTAAAAAACCACTTTTTTCTCCGAATCCATAGTAATGTTCTGTAGTGAATTTCTCTTTACATACAATTACTTCTCCGTTTTCTCTAAAAGCCATACCACGTTCTTTTTCTCGAACAATAACGCGTCCGTTGATTTCATGAATAGAAACACGAAATGGCTGTTTACGAATAGTAACTTCAAGCTCCTCTGTTTGTAACAAAAACGTATCTGATATTTCTTTTTCAGTAATTGGCATGCTTTCGGGCTCTACTACCACTGATTTCGAGCCATTTAGATCAACTTTCCCTGTAGGATTCATTACAATCCTAACAATGGAAGGATGATAAAAACAAACGATGACATGCCCTTTTTCACACTGAAAGGAGTAGCCTTGGGAATTTTTCTCAACATCTATTACATTCCCAATATCGCAGAACCGAATTGCTTCTGTCTCTGTATTTTTTCCTGGATGAATAGCAAAACTAGTATCCTCTAGCATGGTAATACCTCCTACTGTCGATTTTCGAACCGAAAAAAGATGTGTTGCTACCCTTTCGTCGCTCCTGAGGTTAAACCAGAAATTAAGTAACGTTGCAATAATAAGAACACAAGCGCAATTGGCACGGCAATAAGGATGGAACCAGCAGCAAATCTAGTGAAATTCGTGGAAAACTGGTCATTGATAAAATTATATAATCCTAGTGCCAATGTGTATTTTTCAGGACTTGTTAGAACAATCCTTGGCAATAAAAAGTCCATAAAGGGCGCCATAAAATTAAATAATGCGACAACGGCTAAAATAGGCTTTGCCAATGGTAACATAATCGTCCAAAATATTTTCAAATGACCTGCACCATCTATTTTTGCCGCTTCGTCCAATTCTTTAGGTATCGTATCAAAGTACCCTTTCACCAACCATGCGTTAAAAGGAATTTGCCCACCTAAATAGATTAACATCAAACCATAGAGAGAATCGGTTAGGCCAATTGTATTTAATAGAATGTACAAAGCAACCATACCCATTAAAGCAGGAAACATTTGTAACAATAAAAACATATACAAACCATATTTTCTACCAACAAATTTGTATCTAGAAAAAGCATAAGCAATCAAAGATGTAATTACAACAGACCCTATAGAATTAATAACTGCAACATAAAGGCTGTTCTTATACCAAATTACATAATCACTGTTTGGATCAGTAAACAACCATTTATAATGTTCTAACGTTGGGTTCTTTGGAAATAAATCCGTTACGAGCATATTGGAACCTTCATTTAAACTCATCATTAAAGCCCAAAATAATGGATAGCCAATAATTACAAACATAATTAGAAAAAAGATATAGATAAACGTTACTTCCATCCTCGTTTTTGTCTTACGTGACATAGCCATTAGTAACGTCCCTCCTCTTTAAATGAAGCTGTCTTTCTAAATTGGAAAAAGGCAAATACAGAGATAATTAATCCCATTATAATGGTAATAGCAGCAGCCATATTGTAGTTATTAGACTCAAACGTTAGTTTATACACCCAGGATATTAAAATATCTGTACCCCCAGCATTTTGTCCTCGCACAGCTGGGTTACCTTCATTAAATAAATAAATAATATTAAAGTTATTAAAGTTTCCTGCATACTGCATAATTAACAATGGAGCTGTCGCAAATAAAATATGTGGTAATGTAATATGACGTAATTTTTGCCAACGTGTACCTCCATCTACATCTGCAGCTTCATACATATCTCGAGGAACACTTTGCAATACACCTGTAAATAAGGCAAACACAAACGGAAATCCTAGCCACGTTTGAATCATAATTAAAGCAATTTTTGCCCAAAACGGATCTGATAACCAGGGAATTATCACATTAAATTGGCTTAAAATATCCCTATTGATCGCCCCAAAGGTGGGGTTAAATAGTGCGGAAAAAATTAAAATCGACACAAACGCTGGGACTGCCCAAGGTAATATTAAAAATGTCCGTATTGTTCGTTTGAATTTAATTCTCGGATCGTTCACTAACAATGCTAAAAATAGTCCCAATACAATTTGGAATGTTGTAGCAACAACTGTCCAAACGACTGTCCATGTGAAAACGCTTAAGAATGTGTCTTTCCATATATCTATTTTTGTTAGGTTAACAAAGTTCTCGAAGCCGACCCAACTTAATAAATTACGCGGAGGCGCATTATATTGGTTATAATCTGTAAAGGCTAATGCGAGCATAAACAATAAAGGTACAACCACAATAAATAAGAGCATTAATAGACCAGGCAAAATCATAAAATATGGAAAACCATTATTGTAAAAGTTTTTCACACCTTGTAATAATGTGGGATTAGGACGATTATGCTCTCTAGCTATAGCATCAGCACGAGCGTCTTTTATATTATAAACATAGATCGCTATTCCAAATGAGAGAATAATTAACGAAATTAAACCCTGTATAAGCAGTTGGATCGAATGGTGCTCACGCGGAATCGTTCCAAGCGTGAATAGCCCCCATATCCCAATATCAATAAAATTCCATGTGGTTACTAAAAAGGAAATCGTTACAATTAAAAATATGCATCCTTTTAAAAACCTTCTATTATACATTTGTCCTAATCCAGGTATGATAATAGATAATATCATTGCTAATGTACGAGGCTGTATTCTTCGGGCGTTGGTGTCATTTTTTTCAGTAGCCATCCCGTTTCTCCTCCAATCACAAACTACCAACTATAAAGCTGGTTCGCTTCCTTTTCACTCTTTTTTAATAAATTCTAAATTACGTTATATAGGGGACTATGCCCCTATATAACTTATTTCTCCTTGACTCCTGAAGCCTCTATTTGTTCTTTAATTGTTTCAACTGCTTCATCCAACACTTCTTTCACAGGTTCACCTTTTGAAATGAAGTTTAGACCATCATTGAACGGCTCCCATACTTGCTGCATGGCAGGAACACTAGGCATCGGCTCACCGTATTGTGTTTGTTCTGCAAATGCAGAATAAATTGGGTCATCGGCAATAATTGGATCTTCCATTGCATCTTTACGAGCAGGAAGTTCTCCAGCAATATCGTAATATGTCATAGAACTTTCAAAGTTTGTCAAATAAGCCATTAAATCCTGAGCCCATTCTTTATTTTCTGAGTAGTAGGAAAGCATATACGATTTCACGCCTACAAATGATTTTGGATTTTCTCCATTTTCCAATTTAGGTAGCGGAACCGTAGCTAAATCTTCTCCAAGTGCTTCCGAGTAATCACGTACCGTCCAAGGTCCGTTAATAATCGTTGATACTTTTCCTTCTTGGAACAGTCCATTCATTATATCTGGAGTTAAATCCTGAGGGATGTATTCTTTATCAAACCATTCAGAAACTAATTCTCCACCTTTTAAAGCGCCTTCATTATTTAAACCAATATCTGTAATATCATAGTTTCCATCTTCATTCGCAAACACATATGCTCCGTTTCCTGAGAAGAAAGGGTATACAAAATATAAGTTAGCCGCTTCCATTAAAAAGCCAAATTCATCTTTATCAGAATCCGTGTCTCTTTCAGCTATTTCCATAATTTGCTCCATTGTTTCCGGTGTTTCTTCAACGCGAGATTTATTGTAATACATAGCATACGTCTCAGCTACAGCTGGATATCCCCAATATTCTCCATCGTATTGCATCGCTTCCAAAGCTGTATCTGTATATTCTTTTTCAATATCTCCCAAATCTACTGGGTCTACTAATCCCCTAAGTACTAAATCACCAATTCTATCGTGCGGCTGAAAAATGACGTCTGGACCATTTCCGGCTGGGCCTTCAACATCTAATTTTTCAATTTGCTCTAGCATATCTACAGGCACCATTTCTATTTCTATTCCTGTTTCTTCTGTGTAGCCTGCTGTCATTTCTTTTAATGCTTCTTCTTGTTTTTCTTCCGCATTTACCCAAAGTTTCAGTTTTTCAGGCTTCTCTGGCATCTCTCCTGATTCAGTAGCTTCCTTTTCTCCTTCAGATTTTTGAGCATCATCTGGACCACAGGCAGCTAAAACGCTAACAAATAAGATCATTGCAAGTAAATAAAATAAACCTTTTTTCATATTTAACCCTCCTAAAGGATGTAATATAATCTGCAATACTGTACAATTTAATGAAATCGTTTGCACCAGTACTGTGATTTCATTATACAACAAAGCTATTAAATTGCAACAAATTTTTTCATCAAAAAAACTTTTATTTTAGTATAGATAACGTTTTCATAACTGTGCTTTATATGATACTATTTATTTATAGTTATCTGTATTTTAGTTAAAAAAATTATTTTTGATCATTTTTAGCGCAAACGTTTTAATCAAGGAGGAATTATATTGATCAAAGAAGCAATCTATCATAGGCCTAAAAATAACTTCGCTTATGCCTACGACAAAGAAACACTACACATTGTTCTACAAACAAAGAAAGACGATATGAAAACAGTACAGCTTGTATTTGGCGACCCATACAACTGGAAAAATGACGAGTGGCAAAGTGAAACGAATTCAATGGTTAAAACAGGTTCTACGGATTTCCATGATTATTGGTTTATTGCCATTCGCCCACCATATAAACGATTACGTTATGCTTTTATTTGCAGTGATGAATCAGAAACGTGCTTTTATGGGGAAAGTGGCATTTTTGCAAGCGCTCCGAAAAATATTGCTAACTATTTTTGCTTTCCGTTTTTAAATGCAGCCGATGTATTTCAACCACCAGATTGGGTGAAAGATACGGTTTGGTATCAAATTTTCCCTGAACGATTTGCAAACGGGGATGAATCTCTAAATCCTGAAGGCGCTTTACCTTGGGGATCTACCAATCCTTCAACAACAAACTTTTTTGGCGGGGACTTTCAAGGGGTTATGAATCATTTAGATCACCTTGAAAGTTTAGGAATAACAGGAATTTATTTCACGCCAATATTTAAAGCCTACTCCAATCATAAATACGATACCATGGATTATATGGAAATCGATCCGCAGTTTGGCGATAAACACACTTTCAAAAAGCTCGTTCAAGCTTGCCACGACCGAGGGATTAAAGTAATGCTTGATGCCGTCTTTAATCATAGCGGCTATTACTTCCCACCGTTTCAAGATGTATTGGAAAACCAAGCGCAATCTAAGTACAAGGATTGGTTTCATATTTGGAATTTCCCAGTCGTTACTGAGCCACAACCAAACTACGACACATTTGGATTTGTCGCATCGATGCCTAAACTAAATACGGAAAATCAGGAAGTAAAAGACTATTTAATACAAGTGGCACGTTACTGGATAGAGGAATTTGATATTGATGGTTGGAGACTAGATGTCGCTAATGAAGTAGATCACAGTTTTTGGCGCGATTTTCATCGCACCGTTAAAGAAGCAAAGCCAGATGCTTATATATTGGGTGAAATTTGGCATGATTCCATGCCTTGGCTGCAAGGCGACCAGTTTGATGCTGTTATGAATTATCCATTTACGAATGGGATTATTGACTTCATTGCCAAAAATACAATGGCTGCAACCACATTTAAAAATGCGATTACAAAAGTATTGCATATGTACCCAAGGAATGTAAATGAAGTGGCATTTAATTTATTAGATAGTCATGATACACCAAGAATTTTAACGATAGCTAACGAAAATATCGACCGTATTAAATTGCTTTACCTGTTCCAGTTTTCCTTCTCAGGAACTCCATGCATCTATTACGGAGATGAAATTGGTATGAGCGGAGGGCATGATCCAGGTTGCCGTGCTTGTATGGAATGGGATGAAGAAAATCAAAATCGAGAGCTATTCACCTATGTACAAACCCTCATTCGTTTACGTAAAACGGAGCCTTTATTCGGAAATGACGCTTCATTTCGTTTTTTATATGCCGATGATAACACCAACACGATTGCCTATGAAAAATATGATGAACAAAAACGTCTTATCTTTCTGTTAAATGCAGGCGAAAAAGAAGCTAACGTCTCAAATACTTGTATTTTTAAAGCAACAGAACAAGTGAATGAATGGAGCATTTCTTCCCTTTCAAATGGTGTAAAGAAAGAATGTATAAATATATCAGAACCACTAACTGTACCAGCTCTTGCCTATCGTGTTTTCGAATCTAAAAAATAATATCGCAAAGCCTTTTGATGTGGTTTCTCAAAAGGCTTTTTCGTACTATAGGATGGCTTCCATGTTTCGTATATGGCTGATAGTATCTTAAGATAACTCGATTTGTCCACCTGCTTTATGCAACAGAAATGAATGAATTTGTTGTTTGTGGTGATTATCATGCCAAATAAATGCGGCAATATAATTAAATAATGTGTGTGGATAACCAGAATATTGATCCATTTTCTCGCCGTTTAATGTGAAGTTTGCAAAAAATTCAGCTTCTGTTTTACAGCAAACACTAATTTTTCACGCGCAATTAGTTTTTGCTCAATTACACGTTGGGCAAATACACCACTCCTTGCATACACAGAGGCTGGCGTGTTGATTATTTTAAAGTCCACGCTCTGAATAGTAGCATCTTGCTTCATTTTTGGAAGCATTTCTTCAAGAATGTACCTATCCCAAAAAGTCATATGACTAATAATCTCTGCTGCTGACCATTTTCCTTTTGCATTGCTTGAATCATGTCATTTTCTGGCACTTTGGTTCGTTCACTTACCCAATTATTGCATGCAGCAAATGCATGAACTAACGCTTTCGTACTTTCCATCGTTCTTCCTCCCCACTCCCCAAATAATTCGATATAATTTTTTGTATTTTGTATAGGTAAACCATCAGCATCATACATATTCTCCAAATTTACACAAAATTCCTTCTTTTGGGATTATTATTTCTATGAGGAAAAGGGTTGATGAATAAAAATGATAGGAGTATTATATTTTATGTAATACCTTTGCTGGTGTAGCACAGTTGGTAGTGCACTTCACTCGTAATGAAGGGGTCGGAGGTTCGAATCCTCTCACCAGCATATTTGGCAAGTATTGATACAATGCTGTTCTTGATAAATTCAAGAGCAGCATTTTTATTTTCAATCATTTTTTTGCCGACCAATCTGCCATTTAAATCTATACTCTTATGGTAATATTGGATTTATTAGATAAGCCCTTTTACTGTAATAATTAAATATTTTAAGCTAAGACTGATTAAAAAACATGTGTGTAAAGCATATTTTCCGCAAACAAGACATAGCATATTAGCCTTTGTAATTTGCTATGTCTCATTTTTTCCTAACTTAGCTGATATAGATAATACTTATAAAAATCCCACCACAGATGATTTCTCTATTCCCAATAAGCTACTGAGCGCTTGTGAAGCATCTCTCGAAACTGTTGCGTTGTTTTTTCCAAAACAGTGTTTGTTGAAAAATCAATAATTACGCCATATTGACGAATTAAGTCTAATTTCCCTATTATCCCATCTCTATACTTTATAATTACATTTTGTGGGTCTTCTGTTAGCCACACCTTTCTATTTTCTCTTATATAATTGCGCATACTGCTGGTTTCTTCTTGTAAAATTTCATAATGATCAACATCAGGATCAATTGCCTTGATAACCACGCCATAATCTTTTTCTGCACGAGCAATAGAAACGTAGCCATCTTTAACATCTTCTAATACCGATTGTGGATTACGTTTTAGTGGGTCGCCAAGTCCGCCTCCTCCAGCTGATGGTCTTGTAAATCTATCCCCTTCTTTTAATGAAACATTAGAAAAAAAAGCACCTAAAAATTCTTCTTTATCTGTTTGAGGATTTAACCAATTTCCGTGCGGGTTTGACGGCAAACCGCCAAAGATCCCCCATGTAACTGATCTTGAACGGTCACAACATACAGACATAACAGCGTCTTGAATCGCCGTTAGTGTTCCCCCTTTCTCAACTCCACACCCTCCGCGATATTCACCGGGTCCTCCAGAATCAGTCATAATTTTATGATAAGATGTAATCACAGGGGTTAAACGCTCTTGACCTTCACAAGGTTGCACACTCAACCCCGCTCCAAAGACTGGTGACATAGCATTCGCCCCATCTTTACTTATACGACCACCGTGGCCACCGACCATCCAGTCATACCACATAAAAAATTGATTATATCCTTCTCTTTGATCCCATCCTCCAATTAATAAATACTCTAAATTAAAAGAACATGCTAGCGCTTTTTCCGGCATAATATGTGACCACAACTCAAAGCAAGCATTCATAATTTTCTCAAATGGTCCTGAACAAAAACCAGATACAGCCACTGGCCAATCTGCATGAACAACGGAACCTTTTGGTAAACTTGCTTCTATAACGCGATAGAAGCCAGAGTTTAATGGTATATCAGGAAAAAACGTTTTCGTCCCAGCATATAGACCCGAAAGTGAGGAACCAAAAGTTGCATTCAAAAAACAACCAATAGTGGAATGTGTCCCATCCAAATCATAAACAATTTGATCATCTTTAATAGATAATTTTACTTTAATAGGAATCATTCCGTCTCCAAAATCTGGATCCATATCAATATAATCTATTGTTTCCCATGTTCCGTTTGGAAGCTGCTTTAATTTCTCTCTGGTTAATCGTTCTACATAGTTTTGAACTTCAGCAAATGCTAATAATACTTTATCTATTGTATATTTATCTATTAATCTGAGAAGCTCTTTTTCCGCTACTTTTGTTGCTTCTACCTGAGAACGTAAATCTCCAAACCGTTCTTCTGGCACCCGCATATTGCTCACAATAAGATTAGCTACATCTTTCAAATAGTTACCCTTACTCCAAATTCGAGTTGGAGGTATGCGAACACCTTCTCCAAAATGAGCCTTAGAGCTAACATCAAAAGATCCAGGCATACCTCCACCAACATCAGCCCAGTGACCATTTGACTGGATAAATGCAATCAGTGTTTTCCGGTAGAAAACCGGTCTTATCACCCTAACATCACTAAAATGAGTCCCCCCACGATAAGGATCATTAATGAGAAATACGTCCCCGGGGTGAATATCCTCTTGAAAATATTCAATAATTGCTTTTGCAGTTAAATGTAAAGTGCCTACATGAACAGCGATATCCTGCGTACCTTGCATTACAATATTCCCATTAGCGTCACATAATGCAGAACTAAAATCTCGATTATATATAACAAACGAATAACACGTTCGTATTATCTGTTCCGACATCTGATCAACTAAATTAATAAAACTATTCTTTAACACTTCAAATGTTACTGGATCTAAAGAATTGTTTTTCATCACTTCCATCACGCTCCCCCTATATTCACATGAATAATTATATTTTTATACTCATCAACGGTAGCGGTAAACTGTGGCGGAATAATAATTGTCGTATCTAACTGTTCGACAATTGCAGGTCCATGTATAAAGCTATCTACTGGGAGAAGTGACCGTTTATATATTGGTGTACGAACTAAACCATCTTCTTCCTTAAAATAAACATGACGATATTTCTTTAAAGCATTTTCTAAATTCCCTGAAGGCTCCTCTTTTGCTAGTTCTGGTTTAGGTACTGTCCCAATAGCCTCAACACGTAATCCATAAATTTCTACCTTTTGATCTGGATTCGAGAAGGCGAATGCCCGCTCATGTTCTTGGTGAAACTTGTCTAAAGCACTACTTAAAGAAACGATTGGACGATTGACAGTGACAGCTAGCGACCTCCATTGACCGGAGTAACGCATTTCCAAATGCCGAATCAATTGCATGTTTTGTACGGAGACCTTTTCCTTTTTTAATAACTCTATTCCCTTTTGCTCTAATTTAGCAAATGCCTTATTTAAATCTTCTTGATCCACATCTTCCATATTGGCTACATAAGTTTGGGTTATATCGTGGCGGTAATCAACAAGTAAACAGCCGTATGCAGCTGCAACACCAGGATAGGTGGGTATAATAACATGAGGAATATGCAGTTCTTTTGCTAGATAAGCGCTATGCAATCCTCCTGCTCCACCAAAAGCAACTAATACGAAGTCTCTTGGGTCATAGCCCTTTCTAACCGAAATAAGACGAAGCGCATCACTCATGTTAGCATTAGCTACATTTAATATCGCGTCTGCGGCTTCCAGAGAAGTATAGCCAAACGTTTCACATATTGGTTGCAGCGATTGAAGCGCTTGTTCTTTTTTTAACTGCATCTCGCCATTTAATAGGGAGTTGCTGAGCCGACCTAATATCAAATTCGCATCGGTGTTTGTAGGCTGTGTTCCACCTTTCCCATAACTTGCAGGGCCAGGAAATGAACCAGCACTCTCTGGACCATTTCTCAGAGAACCACCTGCATCAATCCAAGCTAAACTCCCTCCCCCTGCACCAATCGTCATCAGTTCAATACTTGGAAATCCTATTGGATACCCATACTCGATATACCATTCTTTTGTCATTTTCAAATTTCCATCATAAACTAAAGAAATATCCGTACTTGTTCCGCCCATATCTAATCCAATGGCATTCTTATACCCGCATAAACTTGCAATATGCTTAGTTGCAATTGCTCCAGCAGCAATACCCGAACTCGCAAGTCGTCCCGCGTATTTTGGTACATTTTCCGAAGTAATCACACCACCTCCAGAATGCATAATTAAAATTTCTCCTTTATACCCCTTTTCACCTAATTTACTTTCCAATGTCTTCATATAATTGGTTATTTTTGGGCCAAGAACAGCATTAATTACTGTTGTACTCATCCGCTCATGTTCAAAAATTTCTGGAAGAATATCACTTGAAATAGTGATGAAAACATCTAGTAGTTGCTCTTGTAATATTTCCTTTGTTACACGTTCATTTTCCCCATTGATATAAGCATTTAAAAAACAAACGGCAATGGCTTCTACCCCTCTTTTTTTCAGCTTGTGTGCTAATGCTTTTACTTCCTGCTCATTTACATCAACAAGGATATCACCAGCGTAATCCGTTCTTTCTGTAATTTCAAAACGATCTCTTCTTTTGATATATGGCTGGGCAACATCGTTATACGCATCCCATAAATCCAATTTTGTACCTCTACGTATTTCTATTGCATCACGAAATCCTTTCGTAGTAATTAGTGCCGTATTAGGAAGTTTCCGTTCTATTAAAGCATTAGTCCCTGCAGTCGTACCGTGCGAAAAAACCTTGATCTCTTCAAAAGGTATATTAACCTTTTTCAGCCCTTGTATGACACCAATATCAGGATTTGCAGGAGTAGATGAGATTTTCTCTACAGAAATCTTCTTATTAATTTCATCAAATACAAACACATCTGTGAACGTCCCACCCACATCAACAGCAACTCTTAAATTCCCCATATTTCTCCTCCAATGCTTTAGAAAGCCTTTGTTTTTCTTATCCTATAAACCAAAAAACTCACATTTCCCTAAAATATTTAAAACCAGTTATACAGACAGAGAAAATCCATCAATATAACTGGTTTTAATCTAGGGTTTGCTCAACCGAAAAAAGAGAGTCAATTAGATTTGGCAGTTAATTAAATTTAGGTACTTAAAATACTAATTATTCTTTATTTAAAAAATATTTTAACAAATAATCTTGCAATTGTCACGTTTTTTTAATTGGCTTAAAATATGTGCTTCCTAAAGATGTCTGTTTAAAATATAAAGACAGACACGATGAATAAGCCTATTGCTATCGCAATAACGAATAGTAAACTACCTTTCCACCCTAAAGCACCTACTAAATCTGACAAAACACTTCCATGAATACTACTTGAAGGATTATTTAATTCCTCTTGTCTCATTCTTTCCCTTTTTCTTTCAGGAGTTCCCTTACCCTCTCCGTCTTTTTTCATTACGTACTTCCTCCCTTCCTAATTCAACATGTACAAGGTAGAATCTTCTCTAAGCCAATGGAAAGAAGTATTTTTTGCTGATCATATTAGATACAACCGCTTCCTTTTTTATGGTACTATTACGTGGAGGAGGAATTCATATGGCTATAATCAGTACATTATTAGGTACAATCGCATCATTGGGGATCATTGCTGGCATTATCTTACTAATCGTGGGTGCTATTAAAAAGAAAAAATACAGAGGCGGCTTGATAACACTCGTTTCCATCGTTTTATTTAGCATAGCATCCTTTATGATGCCTGACGAGTTGAAAGAAAAGTATGCAAACCAAGAACAAAGCAAAGCCGAAACCCCGGATAAAGATAAACGAGTAATTGATGATGATTACGATGACGAAGAAGATGACGACGAATACGACGATGATAAACGCAAAAAGAAAACCAACGCGCTTTCTTCTCAACAGAAAAAAACGATAAAAGCAGTACAAAATTTCCCTACTTTTACGAAAGAATACAAAAAATTAAGCCGTAGTACACAAAAGAAAACATGGGATAAGCATTTATCTGGAAAAAAAGTAACTTGGAAAGGTTACGTGATGGAAGCCAAAGGAAAAAAGGTATACGTTTGGGGAGGAAACAGATACAACGGGCAAAAATGGTCTAAAGTTAAATCAAGTAAGAAAAATGAGGCTTACCAAGTGTTTCTTGCCGATTTTGGAAGAAGTACTCCAAAGAAAGCATTGAAGCCTGGGGATAAAGTAACAATAAAAGGTACATTGATGTCCAGCGGTGACCCGAAACAAAATATGCATTGGAAACTACATAACGCCAAAATTGGATATTAGAAAAACCTAGCTATCGGCAAAATCTTATGACGATAGCTAAGCTTTTCTTATATTATTTTTTTCTATAGTGAAAGGAGACAAGTTTCCTTTCACTAAAACACGATCGTTTTATTTTGATGCACAATGATCCGATCCTCCAGATGCCATTTGACAGCACGTGATAGAACAACCCTCTCGATCGCTTGTCCAATCTTCTTCATTTTCGCAATATCATCTCTATGGTCTACTCTACCGATATCTTGCTCAATAATCGGACCTTCATCTAGATCATTGGTTACATAATGAGAGGTCGCTCCAATCATTTTTACACCGCGTTCATAAGCACGTTCATATGGCTTTGCACCAACAAAAGCTGGTAAAAAAGAATGATGGATATTAATGATTCTGTTCTCATAATTTTTAACAAAGTCACTTGTTAATATTTGCATATAGCGCGCAAGCACAATAACATCGACCTCGTAATCTTTCAGCAATTGAAGTTGCCTTTCCTCTACTTGCTTGCGAATATCTTTATTTGCTGGAATGTAATAAAAAGGAATTCCCACCGACTCTACGGTTTCTCTAGCCGTTTCATGATTGCTAATAACAA
Source organism: Virgibacillus sp. (assembly GCF_013393565.1). Lineage (NCBI taxonomy): Bacteria > Bacillati > Bacillota > Bacilli > Caryophanales > Bacillaceae > Virgibacillus > Virgibacillus sp. The sequence goes on along the minus strand of NZ_JABXHF010000013.1, from coordinate 40,843 downwards.
GAGCGATATTCGCCATAAGACTACCGCTTTGATATTCCCACAACAATTCCATTAAACAATGCGGTTCATTAGAGACAAAAATCGCTATATTTTTCAATTGACTAACATAAACGAATTGCCAATTCATCGCAAATTGTTCGCCAATAGGTTGAAATGCCTGCTCGATTTGCTCTGCTTTTTCACCTAATTGCGGACAATAAAATTCAATACGCATAAAAAACTGACCGCCGTCAGGATTCAATGTATATTGATCAGAAGTAATAATATTTGCTCCGTTTCGATATAAAAAATCAGAAACAGTGGCTACTATTCCAGGCTGATCTGGGCATTTAATTAACAGACGTGCCTTGTTTTCATTTTCAATTTTAAAATGTTCAATACTTTTCTTCATGAAGTGATTCATAGTTAATACCTCAATCATTTATTTTTACATAATACAATATGCTATTTTAAGAAATGAGTCAATACTATTTCTTTCTATCACTTATAGATTTCATGCAAATAACTTGTCACTATTGAAAAGATCTTTTACAATATTTATTGTTCTTATATATGGAGAAGTACCCAAGTCTGGCTGAAGGGGGCGAAATGCGCTAGAGCGTGTATGCGCCTTGTTGGTTCAAATCCCACCTTCTCCGTTTGATATTCACATGTTAAAAATACCAACAATTATTTGTTAAGTTGCATATATACTACCTCCATCGAGATGAGCTTCCCTCCTTCTTTTAAGTCCTATTTCTACAATAGCCATTAAGCTTACCAAAATGCATGAATGATGTTAGCTTCTTTCCCTGCAAGCTTCTATAAACGCATGAAAAATATTTTTAGAGACAGCATCTTCTTCTATCGCTAAGTTTTCCGGATGCCACTGAACTCCTAATAAGAAAGACTCTTCTCTGCTTTCTATTGCTTCAACGACGCCATCACTTGCCATACCACAAATTTGCATACCCTCTCCAAGCTTTCGGTTAGCCTGATGATGCCTACTATTCACTTTTATTTTTTCCATACCGGCAATTTCTCGTAATACGGAGTCCTCTTTCACGTGAACATAATGAGAAGCATGACCATCGGGAGCATGTTGCTTATGCTGTAACAATCCCCCTTCCATTTGTGCATAAATGTCTTGGTACATATCGCCGCCTAAGGCAATATTTAAAATCTGACACCCTCTACAAACTCCTAATATGGGTTTTTGGTGCTTTTGTATTTCTTGTATTAATGCAACTTCGTATTGATCACGTATCGGATTAATTTCCCCTAACTTCGGATGCGGTTCTTCAACAAATAATGTAGGGTCGATACTATTGCCCCCTGTTAAATATAACCCGTCAATTAAACTGGCAATTTGTCTTATTTGCGTTTCTGAAGGTACAAAAGGAAGAATTATTGGGGTGCCTCCCGCTCCCTCAATTGCTGTAATATTAGCAATACTTACAAAATGCATATTCGATGCGTTTTCTACAGATGGCGTTACTCCAATAACTGGCTTCATTGAAAACACACTCCCTAGAGAGAATTTTCTGTCTATAAACCTGACTTCTAATTAGTATACGGATAATTTGAGCAAGTTGCCACATGTTAATAAAAATATTTCTTATTCCTTATAAAAAGAAATATTTCTATGTATTTTTCGTTCAACTGCATAAAATGAAGCTTCAATCAGTGAGGGGGCTTTCATCCCCCCACGAATTGTTACATATGTTCTAAAGCCATTATCTCCCTCTTATACTTTCCTAGTACACATCTTTTCTAATGCTAACATCACCTTATATCCAGAATAAAGACATAGCCACAAAGCGACCTTTTTAGAGAAATAGGAAAGTATAAAAATTTGCTACTATAGGACAAAGAAATAACGTAATAGCGACGTCCGGTTCCATTGCCAGCAACTAGGCAACTTCACGAAATCGCCCTACGATAAGTCACCATCGGTTCGTACCTCACCGTGGTTCCTTTATCTCAGTCGCTTCGTTCCAGTTGCTACATTGCTAAACGGGCGCTTGCGCCTTTGTTCAAGACATTTAAATGAAACGTGCTCTTAATTTTCCTGAAATCATATCAATTACCGTTACCATCAAAATAATCCCTAACAAAATAATCCCTACTCTTTCCCAATCTCTAACACTTAAAGCGAAAATAAGCGGTGTTCCTATTCCTCCAGCGCCAATGACACCTAAAACTGCCGCGGCACGTACATTTACTTCAAAGCGATACAATATGAACGAGAAAAAGTTTGGTAATACTTGTGGTACAATGGCAAAAATAAAGGTCTTTACTGGATTTGCTCCAGAGGATATTAATGCTTCTTTGGCACTTAAATCTACATGATCCATACTTTCTGAAATTAGCTTTCCTAACATACCAACAGCACCAATACCTAAAGCTAGAACACCTGCAAAGGCTCCTGGTCCTACTGCTTTAATAAATAATAAGGCAAGTACAATATCAGGGAACACACGAATAAAACTTAACATAAACTTACTTGTTCCAACAGTAGCCTTAGACTTAATAACATTTTTTGAAGCTAAAAAAGCAAATGGAATACAAAGAATACCAGCAATAAATGTTCCTAGCAAAGCAATAGCTAGTGTATCTAACAACCCACGAAGTAAATCCTCTCCATCGGGGTCATACACATAACCCCAATCAGGTTGAAACAGACCAGAAACAATAGCAGAAACCACTTCAACAGATGTATCCTTCCATTCTAATTTCGGTAGACCAACAAAAGCCCAGATGTATATAGCTGAAACGATGGCAACAATTGCAATCAAACGAATTCGCTTCATGTTAATTTCTCCCTTATTCTTGTTGACAAATAATCAATAATTAAAACAACTACTAATGTATAAATAATAATGGAAGCTGTTTTCCCATAGTCAAGAAATCCAAGTGTTTGTTCATAATATAGACCAATACCCCCAGCTCCCACCAAACCAAGCACTGCTGCCGCACGGATATTAATTTCGAATGTGTATAGAAAGAACGACATAAATGATGCCATTATTTGCGGGACGACACCATAAAAAATCCATTTTAATTTATTTGCACCAACTGCGGTCATTGCCTCCAGTGGTCCAGGGTCTATTGCTTCAATCGATTCATAAAAAAGCTTAGCAATAATACCAATAGAAAAAAACATGAGCGCAAAAATACCTGGTATAGGTCCAATACCAAACACGGCAACAAATAAAGCAGCTAATAACAACTCAGGTATCGTACGAATTAAATTTAAAACAAACCTGGCTGATGTTGTAATCCATGCAGAGCTGAAAACATTCCGCGCTGCCAAAATTGATAACGGGAATGCGATTAAACCACCAAGCGTTGTTCCAACTACCGCCATACGAATGGTTTCTAAAATCGGCTGTGTGATAACCGAAAAATAATCCCAATTCGGCGGCACCAATTGAACAATAAGATCCCACATATTCGGCAATCCACGAAGTAACTCTGTAAATGAAAATTCAATTTGCCAACCTCCCCAAAGCAGTAACACTGCTATGAAGACTGTTGTAAAAAAAGGCTTTAGCTTAGATGGAGGAACAGGTATTGCTAGCGACTGGTTAAACTGTGATTCTTTCATTTTGCAACTCCTATCTGTTCTGCCACTAATTCATGGTTTCCATAAATAGTTGCAAAAACTTCTTCTGTTGCTTCATTAGCTTTTCCATCAAATACTATTTTCCCTTTATTTAAACCAATAATTCGACTAGCATATTTTCTAGCCAGATCAACAGAATGCAAATTAACTACCATTGTAATATTTAATTCTTGATTAATTCGCAGCAAGTCATCCATTACTTGCTTCGTTGTAATTGGATCTAAAGAAGCTACTGGTTCATCCGCTAAAATAACTTTAGCCTCTTGCGCTAACGCACGAGCAATGGAAACCCTTTGCCGCTGTCCTCCAGATAGTTGATCCGCACGAATATAGGCTTTTTCTGCTATATTTACACGGTTTAATGCATTCATAGCAAGTTCTTTATCTTGCTTAGAGAATAAACCTAGTATCATTTTTAATGTCGAATGATAACCGACTCGCCCAGATAAAACATTTCTCATGACGCTGGATCGACGTACGAGGTTAAAGTTTTGAAAGATCATCCCAATGTCTCGTCGAATTCGATACAATTCGTTTCCTTTTGCTTCAGAAATCGAATTTCCGTTAACTGTTATTTCTCCTTCACTTATTTCATGCAGACGATTAATGGAACGGAGGAGCGTAGATTTCCCTGCACCAGATAACCCTACTATAACGACAAATTCCCCCTCCTTAATTTGTAAATCAATATCATCTAATCCTTTTGTACCATTGGAATATACTTTAGAAACATTTCTTAATTCTATCAAGGATTCCCCTACTTTCTATTGAAGTAAAAGGAGGCTGTTCGCGATTGGCGAGCAGCCTTCTTTGTAATTTATTGTAGTCACAGAAACGCAGTCTGTAAGATTATTTTTCTACTTCTTTACTTACCTTTTCTTCATATTCTCTCACAATATCAAAATTGCTATCTTGTGATTCTACGTATCCTTCATGAGAATAAATATCACGAATGATTTGCTGACCTTCCTCGTCTTTTCCGATAGCAATAAAAGCATCCGTAATAGCTTTCTTCATTTCATCATTAATTTCAGGACGAATCGCTACGGTATCATTCGGAATTGGTTCCGTAAATTCAATAATTCGTGTTTCTTCAAAAACATCTTCATAGTCACTAGCAACGACATTACGAGCATCTTGAAACGTTACAGCTGCGTCTATGTCACCATTTAACAAAGAAATCACCGCTTGGTCATGCCCTTTTAATGTTACTGGCTCCACATCGTTCAAAGGATGAATACCAGCCTCTAGTAATGTAGCTGCTGGCCAAACGAAGCCTGCTGAAGATGTTACATTTTGATAACCAATTTTCTTTCCTTTTAAATCTTCAACAGACTCAATATCAGAATCTTCATTGACAATAAAGATAGAATTATATGAATCCACTAATTCTTCTGTTGGGGAACCATCATCATTTACACCATAACGCTGCGCTTGCAACATGACATCGCCTGAACCTTTTTCTTGTGCAAGTACATAGGCGGTTGGTGGTAAAAATCCAACATCCACTTGTTCTGAATCCATAGCCTCTATGATCGTGTTATAATCCGTAGATACACTTACTTCAACAGGAATATCTAATTCTTCACTAAGTAATTCTTCCAAAGGCTTTGCTTTCGCCTCTAGTGTATCTGCATTTTGTGAAGGAACAAATTGCACAGAGAGCTCGTCTAATTTTTCTTCACCTTTTTTTGCTTGTGCATTATCCGCATCATCCCCACAAGCAGAGAGAAATCCAATTGAAAGTAATAAAGATAGTCCTACGTATTTTGCTTTTTTCAAGCCCGTTCCCTCCTAATAGATGTAATCTTCAAGTGCTTTTCACCGAAAAAACCACTTCTCTTTCCTTTCTAATGATTGTTATGTATAAAGTTTTGATTTCGCTGAGCACTCTTCCCCTATTCTACAAAACAATTATTTGGCTAGTATTAATTACATGTAAACTTTACGTAATTTCTTTAAAGCCATATAATAATTCGAAACCTTAACTATGCTAATTCGTATATTTATAAATAAGGGGGAACACAAATGAAAACCTACCATTTACAAGCTCCTATTTATTTTTCAGCAAAAAAATCCATACCTATAACCATTGATCAAGAAGAGGTCGGATACATTCGCAAAACAACTGCTAATACACTTGAAAAAGATCGTGTTTTTACCTATACAAGCTATGATGAGGAAAAATATTATGTTCTTGGAATAAAGAAAAATGGTTGGAAACGCCTCGTATTAACCTAGTATCAGCTACAAACTAATTCTAAAAAGTATCATTTCAAAGATAAATTAGGGAGTAACATACTTTATTTTTGTGTTATGGGGGAGGTAGAAAAATCATCAAATTCTAATCGAGGAAAATTGGGCTGGAGATTTAGAAATAAAGTTTAATCATAATAAAGTTGCCAAGATTAAAGTTGCATCCCTTAGCTTGAAAACAACCTTTCAGTTTGAGGACACTGTGGAAGAAAATAGTCCTTTATTCGCACTCACCATTCTTATGTATTTCATGTTCAAAATATATAAAGATGAAAATAATTGGATAGAAGGACTACTTGAATGAATGTTAATATTTTTCATGAAATGATACTTTTAATCACTTCTTCGCGAACACTTCCAGCACATTTCTCTTCCTCATTACTCCTCCTGCATCACTGCTAATTTGCGCCTCATTTACTTTTTCCTTTTATATTCATGATATAATGGATAATACACTTATACATCATGGATAAAAAGGAGTTATAAATTAATGAAGGTGAAAATGAACGTTCAAACTGCCTACCACGGAGACTTACTACGTGCAGGAAAAGTATACGACGTAGATGACGAAACAGCGAAGCGTTGGATTGCCAGTAAATTAGCTGAAAAGGCAGAAGATCAATCAGTTAAGCGATAGGATTTAATATAATAAAGTGAAATTTTCATCACTGGGTGGCTTTCTTTCACCCCCCACTAATAATTAGAAAACCAATCTGTGATTTTGTTGCTGGAGGGAAAAGGAATGAACAACATATCGAAAACCTATTGGGATAATTTTTGGAATGCTAGACGTGAAGAAAAACCAACAGCTGTAACCGCTTGGCAATTTGACGATGACCCAGACGACTATTTGGCTCAACTGGTTATCGATGGTCTAAAAACAGCTCTGGGCAAATATTTTATGAATTGGAAAATGAACCAATTCATACTGTCCAAGACTATAGCATTATTTTAAATAGCAATGAGGAGCCACTAGCAATTATTAAAACCATCGACGTACAAATAATGCCTATGAATGAAGTTCCAGAAGATTTCGCTATCGCAGACGAAGAAGGAAATAGAACATATCAATACTGGAAAGATACGCAATGAAAAGTTCTTAAAACAGGAACTTAGGAATGTAGGTCTTGCATATTCAGAAGATATGATGTTGGTATGTGAACGTTTTACATTAAATGATGTCAAGCAGAAGTAAAAGGCTCTAGAAAACTTAGCTTGCTTTTAATCGTTTTAAAAAAACTTAGCATCACCCAGTCTTTATGGCGATGGAGCGCCATCGTTTTGCTTATGCTATTAACTAGAAATTTAATACTTTCCTATAGTAGAAAAAACGAAACGCACCTCCAATTGTTAACTGATGTTCAACGATGGGAGGTGCAATCTATAGACAAGTATTTTTACCACCTAAAAGACATTTCTTTTATTTAAAAGGTAGTATACAAATGTATTTTTCGTTTTCTTCTTTAAATTACAACGTCATTTATTCGCAAAAAATTCTTCTGCTTTTTCTAGAAAGACTTCTTGATCAGCAGTTAGATCGTATTCTTCTTCAATGGCATCTACAGGGCATACTGCTTTACAAGCGCCACAATCAATGCAAATATCTGGATCAATATAAAATTGATCAGGACCTTCTTCTATACAATCAACAGGGCAAACGCTAACACATTCCCCTGACTTCTCGCCTCGGCAAGGATCTAAAATAACAAAAGCCATCTATATTAACCTCCCTTATATCATTAAACCAAGCTTACTTCTTATTTAATGATACATGAGAACATGATTGCAAGTAAACAGCTTTGAAAAAAAACTTTAAATTCAATACGTAAAACGGATCAACCTACTCCAATTGCACACCCCATTATTGTTTCCTATTTTTATGTTTCTTTTTCAAAAGCATGCAACGTATCTATCGCTAACTGCGCTAAAAAGGATGTTCCGATAGGTAAAGCACGTTCATTTATTTGAAAGCGCGCATCATGTAGGGAAGCTTGTTTATTAGTTTCGTCTAATTGAGTACCTAACCAAATAAATGCACCAGGATAACTTTCTAAAAAGCGACTAAAATCTTCACCAGCTAAAGACGGATTTATTTCTGGTGTATCTAGATTTAATTCGTTAGCTGTTTCCCTTGCTAGACTGGCCCATTTTGGTATATTAATCGTAGCAGGATAACCATCTTGATACGTAATATCTACTTTCACTTCAAAAGCTTCTGCAATTTGTTTCGTAATAGTGAAAAAACGTTCCTTCAGGCGAGCTCGTATAAAAGGCTCATAGGTACGAATAGAACCTTCCGCTTTTACTTGATTTGGAATAATATTCGCTGCCTCGCCTCCCGTTATTTTGCTTATCGTTACAACGGATGCCTCCAAAGGATCTAGACTTCTACTAACAATGGTTTGCAAACTGGTGATAACATGGCCTAAAGTTACCATCACGTCCGTGGTTTGATGAGGCATGCTTGCATGCCCGCCAACCCCAGTAAGCGTGATTTCAAATTTATCCGAAGCGCCCATCATTTCTTTATTTCTTACACCAATTTGCCCAACAGGCAAATCCGGCCATACATGTTGACCGTAAATTACATCTGGAACATATTCAGAGAAAATACCCTCATCCATTAATCGCTGGGCTCCTCCTTCTGGCGCATCTTCTTCAGCGGGCTGAAATACGAGCAATACCGTTCCATTAAATTCATGACGTAATTGTTGCAACACATAACCCGCTCCTAACAACATAGCCATATGCGCATCATGACCACAAGCATGCATTTTATTTTTGTATGTTGAACGGTAAGCGTGGTCGACTAATTCCTGAATAGGCAATGCATCCATATCAGCACGAAGCGCCACGGTTTTTCCTGATGACTTACCATGAATAATACCTAATACACCATGTGTTGCGTATCCGGTTTCAAAAGGGATTTCAAACTGCCGTAATTTTTCTTGAATAAAAGCTGAAGTTCCAATTTCTTCGTTGCTTAACTCCGGATATTGATGGAAATATCTACGTATGAATTCCACTTCTTTCTCTATCTTTTTCACCTCATAAGCTATATTCGATTTTTTCATTATTCCCTCCATCATACAAACATTGTGATAATACTTTATTTTAGTATAATTTCTCTTTTTTAAAAAATTTCATTTTGAGTGATATTTTATAGATGGTTTAACAGCTGTTTATTACGTTTAGAGCATGCTGGATGTTGACTATTGAAGTAGTTCAATTCAACAATAGCATGATGACAACTCAAAAGAAGTTTTTATTATGCGAACATATAGCTACCAAATGTTAATGCAACTAGATGTGAGGATGTAGCGCTGAAAATTATAAAGAGCAAAAGATGATCCCATTGAAGCTACAAAACAAATGGCAAATGAGAAGCGACCTAGCAAGGTGAAAACACTCGAAAAATCCCATCAAGCACTAGATGAAAAGCGGTATAAATAAGCATTTAAGAACAACAACCTTGTGATAAAAGCTATCACAAGGTTGTTATAGCTCATTTATTTCTTCAACTTTAGTTTTGCCAGCTGTTCTGCTAATGCATTATTAGCAAATCCATCATCATCCTGCTTTTTCAAGTATTTATTAACTTCTTTTCTCGAAACATTATGCTTTTTCTCTCGTTCTTTTCTTGTCTGGAAAGTAGATAATTTTTCTCTATGCCCACATTTACAAGTGAAAATTTGCCCTTCTCCTTCTCCACGAAGTTCCAGACGTTTATGGCAGTTAGGGCAACGAGCGTTTGTCTGCTTGGCAATATTCTTTCTATGTCCACATGAGCGATCTTGACAGACTAACATTCTCCCTTTTTTATTGGATATTTCCAGCATGAGTTTTCCACAATCTGGACATTTTGTTCCCGTCATATTGTCATGTTTGAATTTTTCCTGACTGGATTTAATTTGCCGAACAACTTGTTTTGTGTAGCCTTTAATTTCAGAAATAAACTGCTCTTTCTTCGCTTTTCCTTCTGCAATTTGACTAAGCTTTTGCTCCCATTCGGCTGTCAATGCCGGGGAACGTAAATCTTCTGGTACTAATTCAAGCAGTTGTTTGCCAGTTGAAGTTAAATAGATATACTTTCCTTTCAACTCCATGTACATGTTATGAAATAATTTTTCAATAATATCTGCGCGTGTGGCGACCGTACCAATCCCACCCGTATCTTTTAACGTATGGGCTACCTTTGTATCATACGTATTCATGTAACGAACAGGGTTTTCCATTGCTTGTAATAATGTACCTTCTGTGAATCGTTCTGGTGGTTTCGTCTCTCCTTGTGTTAACGTATAACGAACAGGGTGAAGTTGCTGTCCCTTTTCTATAGTCGGTAATTGTTGTTCATCTTCTTCTATATCATCCGAGAAGTTGCGCTGATATAATTCCTTCCAGCCTTGTTTCTTAACCATTTTCCCTCGTGCAACAAACTTTTCACCCTTTGCTTCAGCGATAATTGTCGTTTGTTCATATTCATGAGGATCTGATAAAACTGCCAAAAACCGCTTTACAACTAAATCATAAATTTTTCGTTCTTTATCATCAAGATCCGAAAGCATAACAGATTGTTCGGTAGGAATAATCGCATGGTGATCTGTTACCTTCGCATTATTTACAACTGATTTTGGTAATTTTAAATCTTTACGCAAAATCTTGTTAGCATGACGAGCGTAAGCATCTACGCCACACGCTTTTACGCGATCTTTTAATGTAAAAACGATATCTGTTGAAATCACACGTGAATCTGTTCTAGGATAGGTCAATACTTTATGCTGTTCGTATAGTTTTTGCATAATAGACAAAGTTTGCTTACCAGAAAATTGAAACATTCGGTTAGCATCACGTTGTAATTCTGTTAAATCATACAATTGTGGTGCAGATTTTTTCTTATAATTTTTCTCAACATGCACAATTTGTAGCGCTTCATTGGTTATTTTCTGAATTATTTTTTCAGCTGTTTGTTTAGAGAAAAGTCGTTTATTATTTTTTTCATCTTGCCAAAGAAGCGAAAACTCTTTGTTCGTTTTTGCTTCTATTCCATAGTATGTTTTCGGTTGAAACGTTTTTATTTCCTTTTCTCTTGAGGCTACCATCGCTAAGGTTGGTGTTTGCACACGACCAGTGGATAGTTGGGCATTAAATTTTGTTGTTAAAGCTCTTGTAGCGTTAAGACCAACATACCAATCCGCTTCAGATCTTGCGACGGCTGAAGCATATAGATTTTCGAATTGTTTCCCCGGTTTTAACTGTTTAAATCCATCTTTAATTGCTTTATCCGTTACAGAAGAAATCCATAGGCGCTTAACAGGTTTTTTCACATTTGCTTTTTCCAACACCCAGCGAGCTACTAACTCTCCTTCTCTTCCAGCATCTGTAGCAATAACAATTTCATGAACATCTTTTCGATGAAGTTGTGTTTTTACAGCTTGGAATTGCTTCCCTGTTTTTTTAATTACCGTCAATTTTAATTCTTTCGGCAGCATCGGAAGGTCTTCTAATTTCCATGTTTTATATTTTGCATCATAAGCCTCAGGATCTGCTAACGTCACAAGATGCCCTAGCGCCCATGTGACGATATATTTTGAACCTTCCATAAAACCATTTCCTTTTTTATTGCATTGCAATACACGGGCAATGTCCCGTCCTACAGAAGGCTTTTCTGCTAATACTACTATTTTACTCATATTTAAAATCCTCTCTAACGTTACCTATTTTTCATCATAACATAAAAGCGAGTTTCTTTGACACTCCAACCCTTAAAGGCATAGGCTTCGGAAAAATGTGTACTTGCACAGCTAGTGAGGAGAAAAGTTATTCGTCTTAGAAAAACTTGATTTATCTCCAAATTTTTATGGAGAAAGCCTAATTTTTGCTTAACCTATAAATCCTAAAATTTTTATACTTACCTGTAGCGCAAACAGAATATGCAGTGAATATAAAGCGTATGATTTATCACGAGGCATTCAGAAGTTGGATACGCACAACAAATAACATCGTACATACAATATTTTTAGAACAATGCAAAGGAATTGATGCTATGCTATTTTATACAGGGTTAATTCTATTAGTAATTGCGGTAAGTTTAGACAGCTTTAGTGCAGGAGTTGTTTATGGTATGCGTAACATTTGTGTCCCTTTTAATGCTCTTTTCATTATTATGGTATGCTCTGGAGTTATCGTATTTGTATCTATGACTATTGGTAGTATGTTTCTTACTGTCCTTACACCAGATATTGCAAGTATGCTCGGAGGAAGTATCTTAATTGTACTAGGTTGCTTTGCTTTTATTAACTGTTTACGTTCAAAATCGGACACGTCGAATCAAAACCAGAAGCGGAAACAAAATATTTTAACAACTGTTTTATCTACACCTGATAAAGCTGACTTGGATCGTTCTGGTATCATTTCACCAAGTGAAGCGGTATTGCTTGGCTTTGCTTTAGCTCTAGATGCATTCGGCGCTGGGATTGGTGCATCCATGCTAGGATATGCCCCTATTCTAACCGCTTTGTTAATTGCTTGCATGAGTGGCGCTTTCTTATACCTAGGTTTAACAGCAGGCAGAATACTAACGAAAAATAGGCATATGCAACGACTCACCTTTCTTCCCCCGCTATTACTCATTACACTTGGCATAACAAATTTAGTTCATTAACTTTAAGATGAAGTCGAAAGCCGTTTATCTATTTAAACACTGGCATTGTGATGAATTCATCCCTCACGGAAAATATATGTCACTTTTACACGAGTGGCGGGTGACCCAGTTCATTCTAATCGCATTGTTGGGTCTCACCGCCGCCTATAGAAGTCTACCTATGTTATCACATCGGCCAATCACCTCTGAGGTTAATAAACCTAAACCGTCACACTGTAGCTATTCTTTTCTATGAATATCTCTGCAAATCCAAACTTAAGTGTACTTTTTTATAAATTTAAGCCATACGTGTACTTATTCACTTGCTTAGTAATGACCTGCTTGATTTCGTAATATCATCCACTTCCTCTCAAATGCTTTTCATACAGTTTAGTTTGAATTTAGGGAAACCATACATTTATTTTATCTACAATGCTTTTACAAGCCCGCCATCTACGATTAAAGCTTGACCTGTAATATACGTATTTGCTCCGGAAGCTAAAAATACAATTGCTTTGGCAAATTCCTCTGGCTTACCATAGCGCTTCATGGGAATATTTTGTTCAGCTTTAGCCATGATATCTTCTGGCGATGTTTGCAATTTATCTGCTTTTTTCTTGTTTAAATCAAGAACCCGATCTGTTTTCACAGAACCTGGACCCACCGTATTAATTAATATATTGTCTGCACTTAGTTCTTGAGCTAACGTTTTGGAAAGACCAACTATACCTGGTCGCATTGTATTAGATAAAACTAGATTGTCAAGTGCTTGCTTAATAGAAGAGGAAGCGATATTGACAATCTTCCCACCTCCATGCTGTTTCATATGCGGAACTACTTCACGAATCGTTCTTACAAAACTAAGTAAATTTAATTCAAATGCATGATACCAGCTTTCATCATCCATTTCGAGAAAACTTCCTGCTGGCGGACCTCCAGCATTATTAATGAGAACATCTACCTTCCCTTCTCTTTCTACAATAGAGAGAATCATTTGCTTAATTGCATCCGCATCTTTCATATTGCATACGTAGTATTCCACGTTTGGATTAGCCGTAGCTTCTTTTATTTCTTTTACAGCCCTCTTTAAGTTTTCTTCATTTCGGCTACTAATAAACACAGTTGCTCCTTCTTTTGCAAACTCTGTAGCAATCGCATTTCCTAACCCTTTACTTCCAGCAGTAACTAGCACGGTTTTGTGTTGTAATTGCATATCCATTAATCATGCTCCTTTTTATCATGGCTTTTAAGTATTAATCCTAATTTCCCCACAACAATGGGTTACTTATACAAGTTTTTCTCTTTCAGTACACGAAGAAACTGTTTATATAAAAGTAAGCTACAAAATTTCTAAATTATAGTATACCTAATATGAAGCTACTTTTCCTCTTCTAGATCACATGCAAAATCTTTTTCAGAAATTCATAATTGACAAAACAATAATAATATGATAGTATTTATTAATTGTAATGAAGTGGCATATAAGCATTGGCATTCTACTATGTTTTTGACCATGCTTATTCACACTGGCGCGACTTCGGGGTCGCAAGGACGTAAGAGCAGGTAGGGCTTACGTTGCTTAAGTTAGAGAACATCCAGTGGAAAGATTACCGCGGTTATAGATGAAATTAGCATGAATCATATTTTAAATGAGTAACGTAATAGTTGTTTAGAATTGGCATCCATGAACACATTACTTCAACTATCGCATCTTTTAGTTGGATAGTTACCTTCGTACGTAACATCTGATGACTATTTCAAACGTACTGAAATTAATGATGAATTTCTCACTCGATTCCTATCGAGTTATTATAAGACTTATGTGTTACTTTGTAATATAAGGGGTACTCTAAGATGGGTACCCCTTTTCCAATACATATCACAATAACTTGCCTTATGGCAAATCTTTACGGCGAAGCTAATACGATAAACCCTACAAATTTATATTATAGTGGAAAAAAGGAGTTAAAATGATGCATCATTTAACTGGAACTATTCAGAACTTGCTAGTTGAAAGAATGATTGATACTGGTTATGTATTAAGCCACAAACAGAATGAGGTTTTATTACATCATCAAGAAACAAATAAGGAATTAACGCCTGGGGAAGAAATAGAAGTATTTTTATATACAGATAAGAAAGGGAAGGTTGTAGCTTCTACACAACTTCCTCACATACAAATGGATAGCTATGGATGGGCGACTGTCAAAGAAGTAATACCTAATCTTGGCGTATTCTTGGATATTGGAACAACGAAAGAAATACTTGTTTCTAAAGATGACCTCCCTCTATACGAAAACGTATGGCCACAAATCGATGATTGCTTATATGTAACGTTGGGACGAGATAAAAAAGGAAGGTTACTTGCTTTTCCTGCTACAGAATCCGTAATTTTACAAGACATAGAATCTGCTCCAGAAGAATTATGGAATACTCCTATCTCTGGTACAGTGTATTTCACTAGCAAAGAAGGTTCGGCAATAATTACATCTGAACATTACCGAGGTTTCATTCATTACACCGAACGCAAGCAAGAACCTCGATTAGGAGAGCTTGTCACAGGAAGAGTAATTGAAGTAAAGACCGATGGAACGTTAAATATCTCCCTTCGTCCAAAGAAAAAAGAAAGCATGGAGGAAGATGCAAAACAAATTTTAGACCATCTTCAAGCAAATAATGGCTCTATTCCATTTGATGACAAAAGTGACCCAGAAGATATACGAGCTACTTTTCACATTAGTAAGGCAGCTTTTAAACGGGCACTCGGTAGGCTAATGAAGGAACACAAAGTCGAACAACATAATGGCTACACTTATTTGGTCCAAAAAAAAGTATAGATAAACTTGCTTTACGGTGAAACCTACACACTAAACCCTAAGAGCATACTTTTCTTTAGTACAAACAAAAAAGAGCGAAAAAGTATCGCTCTTTTTTGTTACGCTTTTACATTTGCATACGTGTCAGTTAACGCTGTAATAATGAGGCCAATCGCTGCAGCAAATAATGATGCAATGCCCCATCCCCCTAAACCAGCGCCCATGATTTCTACTTTTCCGATTACGGAAGCTAACATAAGAAACACCAACCCAGTTAAACCTATTAAAATACCTGGGAAGTAACCTGTATAGCTTTCCTTTGAAGTCGCTTTTAGTAGTATCAGACTAACTGCAACTACTGCAACTACTAATATTGCACCAATTGTAAGCACCGATTGAAACATTTCTCTCACCTCATACATAAATAGCTACTGAATATAGTCTACAATTGAACAGGTATAAAGTCAATAAGTCTAACTCTTTTTTAGAATGCGTTTCCATATAAAGGACGTCTTCATTCAGTCAAGTTTTCTAACACAATTAACGGAAGTTACATCTATTATAATACAAGAGTAGTTTCGTTTTCATTCTAATTAAGTAAATTCATGTATGAGAATAAAAAGCTTATGGAACAATTATATTAATTATTTAAAGCACTGTGTACGTACCATTTTCCAGTACAAAGCTTATGTATCGTTGACAAATAATACAATCATTTCAATAATAGATAGGATGATACCTTCAAAAATTAATAAAGGAGAAATGAACCAATCATGACATACAAAACGCTATTCTTGGACATTGATGGAACTATTTTAACCCCAAACCATACTTACACTGCCTGTACAAAAGACGCAATTAAACAAGTACAGCAACAAGGTATACTCGTCTTTATTTGTACGGGAAGACCTTTACATGAAGTAAAAGAATTAGGTGAAGAATTGGGAGTAGAAGGGTACATAGGCTACAATGGAGCTTATGCAATTTATGAAAACCACATACTTGTTAATAAACCAATGGATAAACAAATATTAGAACAGTTTTTAGCTTTAGCAAAGCAAAATCACCATGAATTAGTTTGTTATACAAAAGATAAAAACTATTACACTTCACTGTCACATCCTGTCATCAAGAATTTTGTAGACGTTTTTCAACTTAGAAACAACCAACTTTTAACTACAGATGTACACGATCAAATCCTAGGTTCCTCTATAATTAATGTTTTACCAAGTCAAGTACAGGCTTATGAAGAATTAGATACAGACATCCACTTGTCAGAAGTAACCGTAAATAATATATCAAATTGCTATGATATCATTCGTCAACAAGTTAATAAGGGAGAAGCGATAAAAAGCGTGCTGCAGCATTTAGATATAGAGCCACGTCAAGCAATCGCTTTTGGTGATGGAATGAACGATAAGGAAATGTTACAAGTCGTAGGGGAAGGGTTCGCGATGGAAAACAGTAACCCTGAGCTATTTGCTTATGCCAAGTACAGAACTACTTCTGTAGAAGAATCAGGTATATACAACGGGCTTAAACAACTGCAACTTGTGCGATAGAAGGAAGCTCTAGCTAAGAACTCGGATATCCCCAAGCATTCAGAACAAAGGATCGGGGCGCACGTTTAGCAACGTAGCGAATGGAACGAATCAACGAAATATTTAGGAATCATGTCACTAAAACAGGGGTATGCCGACGTCGGGCGGCAAGCCCTTTTTAGTCGACCTTCCTCTTAGCGACGAACCGATGATGACTTATCGTAGGGCAATTTCATGAAGTTGCTTTTTTGCTGGGCGATGGAGCTTATTTCGTTATACACAAGCAACTCATTTTATACTTTCTTACCTTTTAACAAAACCCTTCGCTGTGCTTATATGTTAAAGAAGTGAATCTTCCATATAAGACGTTTAGGTACTGTTAGCTCCCAGTTCTTAAAGTAGAAACACCTTATACTGACGCTAACGCTCTGTCCATCATGCATAGCTTGCAACACAAACTCATGCTATGCTTTTATAACAAAAAGCCTCCATAAACCAATGCACCACCAATAACAAATGCGGGATGCAATTTAAATTTTTCCATTAATAGATAACTAATTAAGCTCAACAGTGCTGTTTGGAGCAAACCTATGTTAACGTAAGATTCACTAAAAAAACGCCAGGCCATAACACCAAGCAGGATACCGATAACTGGTCTAACATATAAGGTCATCCGTTTTACTTTCGGAGAGTCTTTATATTTATATAGAATGCTTAATAAAATAATAACCAAAATCAAGGAAGGCGCTACAGTTGCAAACACTCCAACAAATGCACCCAGCGGTCCACCTACTTCATATCCTATATAACCTGCCATTTTTGTAGCGATAGGTCCAGGTAACGAATTGCCAAGTGCTAAAACTTCACTAAACTGTTGGACATCCATCCAACCGTAACGAGAGACGACCTCATTTTCGACAAGTGGTATAGAAGCAGGACCTCCACCGTACCCTAAAATCCCTGGAATAAAGAAAGCAAGAAATATCTCCCAATATATCATGATGAATCACCTTCTCTTTCCGATAGGTGCGTTTTCTCTCTTTTACGATCTTTTTTTACAATCGCTAAGAATAATAAAACTCCAATAAGAATACCAGGATGGATATTGACGAATTCTAATAGGACAAAAACGCCAACGAGCATAGATCCTGTGGGAACCCACCCCATACCTTTTCCAGCTTTCTGAATGAAATGCCAGGTTAATACTGCAAGCATTACTCCAACTACTGGAATTACAGCTGCTGTCATCCCTTGTACCCAATCATAACCTTTAATAGATGAAAGGGAAGATAGTAATAAAATCATTAAAAAAATCGTAGGCAAAATCGTTGCTAGTACAGCATTTATGGTTCCTAAAATGCCAGAAACACGATATCCAATATATCCTGCTAGTTTCGTTGCGATTGGTCCAGGTAATGTATTGCCAAGTGCTAATAAATCACCAAATTCTTCATCACTCATCCACTTATATTTATCGACCACTTCTTTATGAACGAGCGGAATGGAGCTAGGGCCACCGCCATAACCTAATATACCTACTCTGAAAAAAGCTACAAAAATATTCCATTGTAATTTCATAAGTCACGTACCTTTTTGTAAAATTAACCTCCGACTCATACAACCAGCTAAACTATATGATGAGAAGGTTGAAATATCTTACGGAATCAATCATCGCTTACTAACCGCTAGGTAAACGAATAAGAACTTTGAGTGCTGTTAGTAAGTTGCTCCCCATTCTTTAAGCGAAGTCTTAAAGCAACTTAGATTAGTATAATATGAACCTATGTTTTCTACCTCTATTTTACCAAGCAGCTATCGTTCCATCCGCCCTCGATTCTGTACCACCAATCAACACACCAGTGTCTGGATTTCTCCAAATAATTTGCCCTCTTCCAAAGTTATTTGGTTCTAGCTGTACTTGAATACGATGTCCTTTTTCTGCTAACTCCAAAGCAATATGATGTGGAAAACGATCTTCGACTTCAACTTGCTTATCTTTTATCCACTGCCACCGCGGTGCATCTAGTGCGACTTGTGGGTTCATTTGAAAATCAAGCGTATTCATAATCACTTGCACATGGCCTTGCGGTTGCATAAATCCTCCCATCACCCCAAATGGTCCTACAGGCTGATTATCTTTAGTCATAAAGCCAGGTATAATGGTGTGATAGGTTCTTTTCCCACCTGCAAGAACATTTACATGGGAAGGATCCATCGAAAAATTGTGACCTCTATTTTGCAAAGCAATCCCTGTGCCAGGAACTACAATACCAGAGCCAAATCCCATATAATTGCTTTGTATAAATGATACCATATTCCCTTCCTGATCGGCAGTAGCTAAATAAACAGTACCACTTAAGGCAGGCTCTCCAGCTTCTGGTTGTAGTGCATGATCTCCTATTAACCCTCGGCGGAGCGCCCCATATTCTTCACTTAGCAACTCACTTACTGAATACCTCATATATAATGGTTCAGATACATGTTTCTGTCCATCTGCAAATGCTAGTTTCATAGCTTCGATTTGCTTATGATATGTTTCAACATGATCTTTCTCTTCAAAATGAAATCCTTTTAAAATGTTCAATGCTTGAAGAGCAATAATCCCTTGGCCGTTCGGTGGTATTTCCCAAATAGAGTAACCTCGGTATTTCACATGGATCGGTTCCACCCATTCCGGATAATAGCTAGCTAAATCATCATTTGTTAGAAAACCACCACTTTGCTTGGAGAATTGATGAATACGCTCTGCTAATTCTCCACGATAAAAAGACTCCCCGTAGCTATCTGCTATTTCCTGTAATGTCGTTCCATGGTTTGGTGCGTACCATATTTCGCCTGCTGCAGGTGCTTTTCCTTTAGGTGCAAAAGTTGTAAACCATTCTTTAAATAAATCGTCTGTCAGTTTCCATTCATAAACTTGATAGGCCTTTTTCCAAAACCTACTTAATATTGGCGAAACCGGAAATCCTTCATATGCATAATGAATTGCAGGCTTTAAAACTTCTTGCAACGAAAGCTTACCAAACTTTTTAGATAACTCTGCCCAAGCGCTTGGAGCTCCAGGAACAGTAACTGGAATCCATCCATATTCTGGAATATCCTTATAACCTAACTCCTTGACAGCATCCACGGAGATATGTTGAGGTGATTTTCCACTTGCATTTAAACCATGTAACTTCCCTTTTGTCCATACTAATGCAAACGCATCTCCTCCAATACCATTCGATGTCGGTTCTACTACAGTTAGACATGCCGCCGTTGCAATAGCAGCATCAATCGCATTGCCTCCTTGTTTTAATATTTCAAGCCCTGCTTGTGCGGCTAACGGCTGCGAAGTTGCTACCATTCCTTTTTTTGCATATGTAGCTTGACGTGGGACAGCATAAGGATAAGTTTGCCTTTGAAAAAATTCCATAACTATTTGACTCCTTTTTCATAAACGTTTTTAATCTTTCTAAATCGATAAAAAATGAAGTTTCATCCAGGGTATAAGGTACAATAAAACTCCACATCAAGAAATGGAAGATGTGAGCTGGACAAATCTAAGAGAAAGATAGCAGTTTTAAACTTATTCCTAAGACCTTGAGGTAATACCATCAAGGTGCTAAACAATCAGCGGAAAGATTCCTTTTATACGAATGGAGCAATTTTAAAATTATTTAAATAATAATAAACAATAATCCCGTTGTCAACCCAATTACATTCATTAATAAACTTTTTAACTATAATTACAAACATAAAAGGTCTAAATAGCAAAAACAACTTTCATTTCGTTACATTTAACACTATATATAGGAACTCATTACACATCGTAATTTTCTTACGTTGTTATTTTTGTTAAAATAAATAGGAATACAAAAAATTAGTAGGAGCTATGATATGAAATTGGATCATATAGATAAAAAATTACTAGAAGCTTTAACCGAAGATGGTAGGTTATCCTACGTTGAATTAGCAGAAAAAGTCGGGCTATCACGAGTAGCCGTAAAAGACCGCATTCAAAACCTAAAAGATAAAGGAGTTATTGAAAAATTTTCGGTTGTTATTAACTCCGAAAAATTTGGCAAGCAAGTCTCAGCTTTTTTTGAAGTAGATGTAGAACCTATGCAATTACAAGAAGTTGCTCAAAATTTAGCTGATAATCCTCAAGTAGCAAGCATCTATCAAATGACTGGTCCTAGTACATTACATATGCATGTACTAGTTGAAGATTTTCAAAAATTAGAAGCTTTTATCAATAAAGAATTATACTCTGTAAGCGGAATCACTCGCGTAGAAAGTTCGATTATTTTAAAGCGTTTTAAAAGCCGAACTGGATTCAAACTGTAGTTTTGCTTATTATATCCTATATTATAAAAAGAAGTTCACCTTTCACTTCCAAAACTTAGAGGAAACCAAAACCATCTAAAAAGCAGTAAAATACACATCACCACATTGTTTAAGCTTAAAGTTATTTGTGAAATTTCCAACATATCGTTACAAATGAAAAGAGGGACAACATGTTTGACCTACTAGTTATGATGTTAGAGCGACTGGGTATTATTGTCATGATCGCTTTTTTACTTACACGTCTACAATTTTTTCGCAATATGATTTCACAACATACATTAAGTCAAAGCCAACAATATAAGGCTATGCTTTTCTTTGGCTTATTTGGCATTATTGGTACATACACGGGATTAATTTTTAATACAGGTACTTCTGAAATTGAACGTTGGCGAATTGGGATTGAGCCAGATGAAGCAATTGCGAACTTTAGAGTTATCGGCGTCGTTGTAGCAGGACTTCTAGGTGGTTATAGAATTGGCATAGGCGCAGGAGTTATTGCTGGTGTTCATCGTTTCCTACTAGGAGGCTATACGGCGTTAAGCTGTGGAATTGCTACCATTATTGCAGGTTTTTTCTCCGGATATTTTCACAAAAAACAAAGCCACCATTCATTACCAAAAGTATTTACAATTACCGCAACGGCAGAAATCATCCAAATGT
This sequence comes from Virgibacillus sp., assembly GCF_013393565.1. Classification (NCBI taxonomy): domain Bacteria; kingdom Bacillati; phylum Bacillota; class Bacilli; order Caryophanales; family Bacillaceae; genus Virgibacillus; species Virgibacillus sp. The sequence goes on along the minus strand of NZ_JABXHF010000013.1, from coordinate 18,994 downwards.
TGCTTATTCTGCTTTTGGCAGGGTCATTTGAACAGAACATTCCTTTAGTAGAAGTTATTGGCTTGCCTATGGTAATTGCAAACGGCCTGGGCGGTGCTTTATTCATGCTCATTATTCAAATGGTCATTCAGGAAGAAGATAAAGTTGGTGCAGTTCAAGCGCAATTAACTTTGCGTATTGCTGATAAAACACTTGCCCATTTAAGAAAAGGACTAAATGAACAAACGGCGCAAGCAGCCTGTAACATCCTTTATCAAGAGATGAACGCTATTGCTGTTTCCATGACGAATGATAAGGAAATTCTCGCTCATGTAGGGTTGGCTGATGATCATCACAAACAAGGGAATCAAATTCAAACACAAATCACAAGGGATACCATTCATTCTGGAGAATTAATCGTTGCTTCCGGGCAACAAATCCATTGTAGCCATGATAATTGCCCGTTAAAAGCCGTCGTTGTAGCTCCATTAAAACAACGAGGAAAAACCATTGGCACGTTAAAATTTTACTATCATTCCAAAGAAGATATTAACCGTCTAGTAAGAGAGATGGTAAGCGGATTGGCAAAACTGCTAAGTAATCAATTAGAGATTGCCCGTGCCGAAGAAGCGTTGCAATTAGCAAAGGCATCAGAGATTAATGCGTTACAAGCACAAATCAGACCCCACTTCTTATTTAACACGTTAAATACGATAACGTCTCTCGTACGAATTGACCCGATGAAAGCAAGAAAATTACTTGTATCGCTTTCCCATTTTTTAAGACAAAATTTAACTGTAACGACAGATCAAGAAGTTACCATCGATCAAGAATTAAAGCATGTACAAGCCTATTTAGATATTGAGCAAACACGTTTTCACGATCGCCTACACGTGGGGTATCACATTGATGACGATTGCTTAAAGGAAACAGTGCCTCCATTAATTTTGCAACCAATTGTTGAAAATGCAATGAAACACGGCTTAAAAGATAAAAAGGAAAACGCAAATATTATTATACAAATTTATATTAAGAATAATGCTACACATATATCTGTTACAGATAACGGAAAAGGAATACCGAATAAAGAAATGGACCGTATTGGTCAAAAAGTGGTTCCATCTAAATCCGGTACAGGAATGGCTTTATATAATATTAATCGCAGACTAACCATGAAATTTGGCCCATCAGCGAAGTTAGTCATCACTAGCAAAACACATGAAGGAACATGCGTGCAATTTTCAATTCCGAGAACAAAGGCGCAAGTGCCCGTTTAGCAACGTAGCGACTGGACGAATCAACCGAGATAAAGGAATCACGGTGAGGAACGAACCAATGATGACTTATCGTAGGGCGATTTCGTGAAGTCGCCTAGTTGCTGGGCGCTGGAGCCGGACGTGGCTAAATAACTTAGTAAGTTTATCCACAGCTGCAAAATTTTATAATTTCCTAGACGAGAACAAAGGCGCAAGTGCCCGTTTAGCAACGTATCAAGTGGAGCGAATCAACGAAAGATTTAGGAATCATGCCACTAAAACAGGGGTATGCAGACGTCAGACAGCAAGCCGATTTTTAGTCGGCCTTCCTCTTAAACACGAACCGATGATGACTTAGCTTAGGGCAATGGAGTGAAGTCGCCTAGTTGCTGGGCGCTTAAGCCGGACGTGGCTACTCGGTTGTTTTGCGATACACAAAGCGCCTCATTTTATAATTTCTGGACAATAAGAAATAGACAGACGGAGGAATATTCATGAATCGCACCATTAAAACTTTAATTGTAGATGATGAAAAATTAAATCGAGAAGAGCTTATTTATTTACTAAATAACTTCCCAAATATTGAAATTGTGGGACAAGCAAATTCTGGAGAAGCATGCATCATGGAAACCATGAAAAAGAAACCTGATCTTGTTTTTCTTGATGTAGAGATGCCAGAAATGGATGGAATGGAAACAGCTGCTTCACTAAAAGAACTTAAACACCCTCCATTATTAGTATTTGCTACAGCGTACCCTCAGTTTGCTGTCCAAGCTTTTCGATATGAAGCCATTGACTATTTATTAAAGCCGTATGATGAAAAACATTTAGAACAAACGATTTCTAGAATTGAAAAAACGTTATTTCATGTAGAAGAAAAGGAACAAGAGGTTGCTAATAAATTGGGGATTGAAAATGAAGATGGCGTTATATATGTAGACCCTACTGAAATACTCTACTTGCAGAGCGTAGACAAACAAGTCAAGATCGTGACCAAATCTAAAATATTTTTTTCTAAAAAAACTTTAAAGGATTTAGAAAAAAGATTAAGCACCTTTCGTTTTTTTCGCATTCATAAAAGTTATGTTATTAATCTTCATTATGTAAGCAAACTCACTCCATGGTTTAATGGCGCTTATAATTTACAGGTCTTCGGCAGAAATGAATCTTTACCAGTGAGTAGAAATTACGTAAAATCCTTACGCGAACAATTAGAACTTTAAACAATTTTATTTTTGTCACCTTCTCATAGAAAGTGAATCTTCAATCAGCAGGGAGAATTGTTTATAAACGCACAAGGAAGGTAGATAGTAACCGCTGATGGGCTCGCTCAGCCTCCTTGTTGGAAAAGCTTGGCTTGTCGCCAAGTCTTATGGCGACAGCCTTTGGTTTTCTTATACTATAAAACAAAAAAACCTTATACTTTCCGATAGTGAAAAAAAGCAGTTCGCTTTTTTTCCTGCGGGATCTTACATTCCCTTATACTAAGGCAAGATTGGCTACTACAAAACGTCTATATCTTCTTTATTACTCTTAACATAGTTTACTTGATTATACTATTTTCTCATATTCCATCTCACGTATTTCCTAAACTGTTCATCCCTTTCACGTTAATCTAAAATCAAAACATGTTAGCTAGGAAAACTTGCATGTTATCCTGAATTCCCCCTTTAAAAACGGTTTCATATTACATTAGGAGTGTAAACGAATTCAACGAGAAAGGGATGACGTGATATGTTTACATTTATAGGAGGAATTATATTATTAATTATAGGTTATTTCACATATGGTAAATTTATTGAAAAAGTTTTTGGAGTTCAACCAGACAGACCAACACCAGCCATTACGAAACAAGATGGCGTGGATTATTTGCCATTAAAACGGAACAAAAATGCCATGATAGAGTTAATTAGTATTGCAGGCGTCGGTCCCATTTTTGGGCCCATCATGGGAGCTTTATATGGACCAGTAGCATTTCTTTGGATCGTTATAGGTTGTATTTTCGCAGGAGCAGTGCACGATTATTTAACAGGGATGATTTCCATTCGTAATGGCGGAGCACATCTACCACAACTGGCCGGAAAGTTTTTAGGAAAATATATGAAACATATTGTTAACATATTTTCCGTTCTGCTTCTACTACTAGTCGGTACCGTTTTTGTTAGTTCTTCCGCTGGCCTAATTTTTGATTTAGTAAATGGATCAATTGCGCTTGTAGCACTTATTGTCATTATCTTTGGATACTATATCCTATCCACGATGTTACCGATCGATAAATTAATTGGGAAGTTGTTCCCGATATTTGGTGCATTTTTACTTATTGGAACATTAGCGTTAGGTATTAGCCTTGTTATCAATCAAGCGCCAATTCCAGAAGTATCTTTAACCAATTTACACCCTGAAAATACACCCATATTTCCGTTATTGTTTCTAGTTATTTCATGTGGTGCTTTATCTGGATTTCATGCAACACAATCACCAATTATTGCTAGAACGACAAAAAATGAAAAAGAAGCAAGAAGTGTCTTTTATGGCATGATGATCGTAGAAGGAATTATTGCTATGGTATGGGCCGCCGCAGCTATGAGTTTATTCGGTGGGACCGTTACTTTAAATGAACTCATTAACACCATCGGAACGGGTGGGATTGTAAGTGAAGTTGGCACGATGATGCTTGGATCCATCTTGGGATCTGTTCTTGTATTATCCATTATTTTTCTTCCACTTTCATCTGGTGACACGGCATTTCGCAGTGCACGCATGATCATTGCTGACTACTTTCATGTATCACAAAAGAAAATTACGAAACGTTTAATCATCGCTCTACCATTATTTTCAATATCCGTTATTTTAACAAATATGGATTTCACCTTGCTTTGGAGATATTTCTCTTGGGCCAATCAATCTTTAGCGGTTATTGCATTATGGGTAGCATCCATGTATTTATTTATTGCCAAAAAGAATTATTTCGTAGCCATGATTCCAGGCATTTTCATGACCTATGTAACTACAGCATACATCCTAAATGCTCCAATTGGATTTAGAATACCAATGAATATAACTTATATACTAAGCGCAATAATCACAATTGGAATAATTGGCTTATTTTATAAATATGCACGGCAAAATGCAAGAAATGGGATGAAAATTGAAGAAAGCGTTGCTGTTTCTCCATCTAAAGCAGCTTAATAACTTCATAAATACTTTAGAACCCGTATTTCCAAATAGTACGGGTTCTTTGTTAAATACGATACACTTTTAAAATCCAACATCTTATGAAATTTGAAAACAATATTGCCCTCTTTACTTTAGTAAGCAAGAGGGCTAAAAGAATATTTTATTTATTTTTCAGGGAAAGAACTGCGTACAGCTTCATAGACATCATCCACGTTTTTGCCCATACCCGATTCTACTGCGGCAACATATGCTCCTTCTACAATTGGCGCTTCGACTAATTTAATGTCTTCTTGATCAGCTATTTCCATAGCCATTTCAGCATTCATTTTTGCACTACCAAGATCATAAAATAATAGTACGCCGCTTCCGCTATTTGCTTTTTCTATGGCACTGTTAATTTTTTCAATACTCGTACCTATCTCATTGTCCTCCGTTCCTCCAGCCACTTCAATAGGAACTTCTTTCATCACTTGACGAATCAATTCTTTAGCTCCTTCAGCAATTTTATGGCTATGAGAAATCAACACAATACCTACATAACTCATGCTTTACTATCTCCTTTCCACACTTCTGCTAGAGCTTCAAAAATAAAATAAGTAGAAGCTGAACCTGGATCTTGGTGTCCGATCGTTTTTTCTTTAAAATAGGCTGCTCGTCCCTTGGTTGCGGTCATTGCTTTAATTTTTTCAAGTGCAGCATCCGCGCTGGCCATGAGTCCATCAGGTGTCGAATGCTCATTATCTGTAAAATAATGTGCGATTGATGCCCACATATCAACCATAGTTTTCTCGCCTTCTTCTGCTTTACCACGTTGTTTTAACCCATTTACTGCTTCATTTAATGCAGAGCTGAAACTAGTTTGGTCTACAAGTTCTTCTCCTTTTAGTTTCGTTGATAGTTTAAGGAAAGCAGTTCCAAATAAGGGACCTGAAGCGCCGCCTACTTTCGACATTAACGTCATCGCCACATCTTTGAAAACTTCAGATACATTCGTATAAGTAGCTTCTTCCAATTTTGAAGCTACTTCTTGAAACCCTCTAGCCATATTTATTCCGTGGTCACCGTCTCCAATAGGCTGATCTAAAGCCGTTAATTCATCTTTGTTGGTTTGCATTTTTTCATTTGCTCGTTGCATCCATTGAACTGTATTCATTACATTTAGTTGCATTTTTATTTCCTCCTAATTGCGAAATGCAGGTGCTTCAGACGGAGCTTGTAGTAAAGATTTTAATTCGTCATCTAGCTTTAGCAAAGTAACTGAACAACCCGCCATTTCCAACGATGTCATATATTCTCCTACAAATGTTTGAAATACTTCAATACCTTTATCTTTTAACAGGCTTTGCACCTTTTTATTAACAATAAATAGTTCCATTTCCGGAGTAGCACCTAAACCATTAATCATTACAGCTACTTCTTGTCTTTTTGGTATGTCTATATCAGCGAAAATTCGTTCTACTAATTCTGTAGCAATGTCATCAGCAGAAGCGATTTGCTTTCGTTCAATTCCTGGTTCTCCGTGAATACCTATTCCTATCTCCATTTCATTATCATCTAACTGAAAACTTGGCTTCCCAGCAGCTGGGACAGTGCCAGAAGTTAACGCCATTCCCATGGAGCGCACATTGGCTACAACCTTATCAGCAACACGCTTTACCTCTTGCAATGAAGCGCCACTTTCAGCCATAGCCCCAGCTATTTTATGAACGAGTACGGTACCAGCTATACCCCTTCTCCCCGTTGTAAACGAGCTATCTTCTACAGCAACATCATCATTTACAATTACTTTTTCTACTTGAATACCTTCTGCTTCAGCTAACTCTGCAGCCATTTCAAAGTTAAGTACATCCCCTGTATAGTTTTTAATAACGAGAAAGACGCCTTTTCCTCCGTCTGCTGCTTTAATTCCTTCAAATACCTGGTCAGGTGTTGGCGATGTAAAAACTTCACCTGCAACTGCACAATCTAACATACCTTTTCCAATATATCCAGCATGAGCTGGTTCATGACCGCTACCCCCACCACTCACTAAACCAACTTTATCTTCTACAGGAGCATCTTTACGAGCGATGACAAGCGTCTCAGGAATTACTTTTAATTTGGACGGATAAGCAGCAACTAGACCTTGCACCATATCTTGTACAACTTCATTTGGATTATTAATAATTTTTTTCATTGCTTCATTCCTCCTTAACTCTATTGTAGTAAAATTTTTTTACACTTGGAAGGCTTTGGAATTTTTGTTTTCAACAATCTTGTGTATAAGTACTTCCCTTAAAAGGTATTACTTTTCGCGCCTTAGAAAAATTGGTTTGTCGCCAAGTCTTACGGCGAAGCCTTTGTTTTTCTTATACTATAAACCCGAACAAAGGATCGGAGCGCCCGGTTAGCAACGTAGCGACTGGAACGAATCAACTAAAGTTTTAGGAATCATGCCCCTGCAACAGGGGTATGCCGACGGTGGGCGGCAAGCCCGTTTTTAGTCGGCCTTCCTTTTTAACACGAACCGATGATGACTTATCGTAGGGCGATTTCGTGAAGTCGCCTAGTTGCTGGGCGCTGGAGCCGGACGGGGCCCATTCGGTTATTTGGTTACGCCATAGCATCAAATTTTATACTTTCTTATCTTTTAAAAAAGTATAAAATTTCAGGGCTTATCGTAAAAGACATCGTTTTTCGCCATAAAGATTGGACGATTAAGCTAAAATTTTCTACTATTTGAAAATGAATTTTTCCATTTAAAAGTCTTACCATTCCTTTTAAGCAGGAGTTTTTGACAATCACGCAAACAAGGCTTCTTCTTGCTTCCATTTCCTCATAAAAAAAGATAAACTAACTCTATGATTGATTAGAAAGTTGGGATCCCATGGCTTCAGAAAAAGTGAAAAAGATCACATTGTTTGGGTTAACATGGCCGATTTTCATTGAAATTTTCCTACATATGTTAATGGGAAATGCGGATACATTAATGTTAAGTCAATATTCCGATAAGGCCGTTGCAGCTGTTGGTGTCTCTAACCAAGTACTGTCGGTAGTCATTGTCATGTTTGGCTTTGTAGCACAAGGAGCAGCCATTCTAATTGCGCAAAACCTAGGTGCTAGAAACAACCAACAGGCTGGAGAGATTTCTGTTTTATCTATTAATCTAAACCTGTTATTCTCCCTATTTTTAAGCGTCGTGTTATTTTTCGGTGCACAATATATTCTTCAATTAATGGATCTCCCTCAAGAAATCATGAACGAAGCATCTGGATACATGCAAATTGTAGGTGGGCTCATCTTTATACAAGCATTAATTATGACTCTAGGCGCTATTTTACGTAGCTACGGATATACGAAAGATACCATGAATGTCACCATCGGCATGAATATATTGAATGTCATTGGAAATTATTTTGTCATTTTTGGACCATTCGGCTTTCCTGTTTTAGGGGTAGAAGGGGTTGCCTACTCTACTGCGATTAGCCGTTTTATAGGTGTTATTGTCCTATTTTACTTATTTCTAAAACGAAACCAAGGGGAAATTCAAGTAGCATACTTTTTCCGTTTTCCGAAAAGCTATGTAAAACGATTATTGCAAATTGGCATTCCATCTGCAGGTGAACAAATCTCTTATAACGCCAGCCAAATGGTAATTACTTATTTTGTAGCCCAGCTTGGCACAATTGCAATAACGACGAAGGTTTATGCGCAAAATATTATGATGTTTATTTTCTTATTTTCCATCGCTATTGGTCAAGGTACACAAATTTTAGTTGGACATTTAGTTGGCGCAGGAGACATAGAAGCAGCATATAAGCGTGTCATGAAAAGCCTAAAAATATCAATTGTTATTTCCTTATCAATGGCTACGGTTGTATATTTTTACTCCAGTCAGTTACTAGGGATTTTTACAGATGATACGACGATATTGGAAACAGGGGCAGGCTTATTGCTAATGACAGTTGTACTGGAACCCGGAAGAGCATTTAATTTAATCATGATCAGCTCTTTACGAGCAGCTGGCGATGTAAAGTTTCCAGTTTATATTGGCGTTGCTGTGATGTGGGGCATTGGAGTTACTTTTGCATGGTTCTTCGCTATTTATTTAAATTTGGGTCTTATTGGTATTTGGATTTCCTTTATTGCTGATGAATGGATGCGAGGATTATTTATGCTAAGACGTTGGCGAAACCGTAATTGGGTATCCATGAGTTTTGTAAAATCAGAAACGAAATCACATCATTGATTTCTTCGTGAATCTATGCTACAACTAACAAAGCACCTCCTTATGAGGATATTAAAATAAGAAAGAAAGTGATAGCAATGGGTATTGTCGTAGTCGAGGTCTGTGACGGAAATGCAATCACTTCTATTCATATAGAGGAAATCTTAGAAAAAGAATTTCCTGAAGTAGCTGTGCTCATGAATGATTGTCTATCTTTTTGCGGATTATGCAGAGTAAAACCATATGCACTCGTTAACAATCGACGCATTTTCGGAAACACGCCAGAAGAATGCTTAGAGAAAATAAGAACTGCCATTAAAGAAGAGCTAGCTGTATACGAATAACAGCTAACTCTTCTCTATTCTGCAAAGCTAACTCCATAAAACTTGGTTTATCGCCAAAACTTTATGGCAAAGTCCGTCCTCTTGCTAATACTCTCCGTCCTAAAAGTTACTCTTTCCCATAGTTAAAAAGAAGTCAAATTGTTATATGTATGTTTTCAGAGTCCACTTTTACGCTTTTAAATGGATAATAACATCCATTTCAACGAGCGCGTCTTTTGGTAATTTGCCCACTTCCATTGTTGATCTTGCCGGATATGGCTCTTGTAAATAGCCTCCATAGATTTCATTGACGGCAGCAAAATTTTGCATTGATTGTAAATAAATGGAGAATTTAACTGCTTTAGCTAAATCTGTTCCCGCCTCTTGTAAAATAGCTTGAATATTTTCTAAAACTTGTTTTGTCTGCTCATGAATTCCTTCTGCCATCTCCCCTGTTTCTGGATTAATCCCAATTTGCCCAGATACATAAAGGAAATCACCTGCTACAATAGCCTGTGAGTATGGACCTAACGCAGCGGGTGCCTTTTCTGTATGAATTGCCTTATTCATTTGAATCTCCTCCTTCATTTCATCATACCATAGAAATTTAATCTTCTTTTAATTTATCTTTATATGCCATCACAGATTTAACATAATAAATATCGCCATAGCAAGCATCAAGTGCTTGCGCCCCGTCACGTAAACAGCGGTATTTCTCTTTGTCAGGATCTGCTGCATACATTTTTTGCGAAAATTGAATGGCTGCTTCTTGTGAAAAGTCGTCCCCTTGCTCGCGAATATAATCGACGAATCCTTTTCCAAAATTGTACGATTGGATAGCCGTTAATACATCGCCACCTGCTGCTTTCAATGTTTGTGAAAAATAATAGACTCCTTGTTTAATAGATACTTCCGGATCTTGAATACATCCACGTTCTCCGCAATAACTTTCTGATGATTGCATTGGATCATCCCCTTGCCCGCTAGATTCTTGCATCATCATAGCGAGAAGCGTATCAACATGCTCTTCCACTTCATACTTTTTAGCATATTTTACTACTAAAGGGCGGTAATCTAAAACTTGTTCACTAATTATCGGACCTGTCTGTGAATCAGGTTGTGTTAACATAAATCGTTGAAAGAACAATGATATACCAATAAATAAAAGGAATAAGCCGACTCCTACAAACACCGTTCGTTTAACTGCTTTTGACAATCTCCTGTTGTTCTTCATCATCATCTAGTCCTTTACTATCTTTGCTATAAGGAAACCTGTCACCCATCCAAATAATACATGCCCGATAACCCAAAGCAAAAACGAGGTTCCGTCAAGTAAGTCTGGTGTACGTTCAGAAAAGCTTGTCGTTATATAAATAACAGCACCTATTAAACTACTAAGCAACGTATAGGCGAAAAGGTTTTGTTCGTGCCCAATCTGTTTTAAGGCTACATAGATCACTGGCACTAGAATTACCGAAACAATCATATGCAGCATAAATTCACCAAATTCATTTAACGGCAAATCTTTTAGTATTGGGATATAATCGACGTTGAGCAATAGTGTGTACACTCGGTTGGATGTTATCTGCTCCGTTAGCTTTAAAAAAACACCTAGAACGACACCAGAGATACCCCCAATCCATATTATTTTTAATCGTCTCATTGCTTAAACCCCTTGAAAATTATGTTTTACCGTTATTTCCCATTTGTTTTGCTGGCCAATTTTAATTGCGCTAGATAAATATCTATCTATTATTCTAAAACAAAAATCTATGATGTGAAAGTCACACTGTTTTGCAGCCTCTCCACATTACCTTTATTACTTATTGCGAACAACTTTTCAATGTAGGCATTTAAAAACAGCCCTGTCGGATCTAGTTGCTCGCGTAGCCGTAAAAACGCCTCCAGTTTAGGATATAATCTCTGTAATTGATCCATATTCATATTGTGCATTTTTCCCCAATGTGGTCTTGCCTCGTACACCTGTAAAACAGAATCCATATCTTGAAAATACTTTTCATACGGCATTCCACGATACATATGGATAGCAATATAAGCGGAATCCCTCTCGTATGCCGTACTTAGCCATAAATCGTCTCCTTTTACCATCCTGACCTCAATTGGAAAATGCACTTGGTAACCTTCCTTCGCCATTTTCGTTCGTATAGCGATTAATGCTTCTCGTACATTTTCCAATGGAATACTATACTCCATTTCACGAAAGCGGACGTTACGAGCTGTAGCGAAAAGATCACAGCTTTTCGCATGAATGACGGAAGAGCCAATAGCTTTGGCGGATAAACGACTAATCCAATATGTTGTTGGCGGTACTACTCTTGCTACTTCCGAAAGAAACTGATAAACATAGTTTTCAACTACTAATGCCTCTAATTGATGCCTTCTAATTGATTGCGGTTTTTGATCAGATAGATTCATCATTTTAATTTGGACAGTATCAGAATATGGAAACAGGTAACATTCAAAATGCCTATTTTCTGCTATGAAATGATCCATGTTTTGAAGTACATCTTGGAAATGCATTTTCTTGCTTTCGAAACGATACGTAGGAGAAGGAATGATCCGAATGGTCACCTCGACTACTATACCTAATAATCCTAAAGAAACTGCAGCAGCCTGTAATGGTACTTCACTTTCTGCATTTATAGTTAAGAGTTCACCCTCAGCGTTAACCATTTTTAATTCCACTACTTGTGTAGCAAGGCTACCGAATTGAATGCCTGTCCCATGGGTCCCTGTTAATATGGCACCTGCTAAACTTTGCATGTTAATATCCCCTAAGTTCTCCTGTGAAAAACCTTTAGCCGCAAGGTGCTTTGCCAAATCATATAAACGTGTCCCAGCTAATACAACGGCAGTTTGTTTCTGCCCATCCATAGAGACTATGCCAGATAATTTGTCCAAAGAAAGAAGATAATCTTCACTCACAAAAATAGGAGTAAACGAATGACCTGCACCAATTACTCGTACTTGCTGCTTTTTTACATTAGCTTTTTTAACAAGTTGACACACTTCATTAATAGATGTTGGGTAGGCTACTTGATGTGGTTCAAAGTATACAGTCTCTGCCCAATTTTTCCAATATGCCTCTTTCATTAATAAAAGCACTCCCCTTCCCCACGATAGGTTGGCATGTAGCCGACTACTTTTCCCTCTGATATACAGAGAATATCATTAAAACGTTCACAGATTTCTCCAGCTTTTGCCGCCCGAAAAACGATTATATCTCCTATCTCTTTAGATTGTTTTGGGATGAAGACAGGAGTCTGTACTTCACCTGCTCCCTCTACTGATATCAACCTACTTCCAGCAGGGTAAACTGGCACTGGCATTTTATCATCACCTGATTTGCCAGAGGCGATATATCCCCCTCCATGACATGTATAAATATTTTTTGCCGCCTTGCGGACAATGGGAAGCGTAAAAAACATCGCTGGCTTTGTTCCTAACGGTTGTTTATAATAGTCAAACAGCTGAGGGGAATAAAATCCTGAACCAACCGTAACTTCTGAAACTGCATCTTCTTTCACCGTAGTAGAGAGACTCCCTGTCCCTCCACCATTAACCAACAGAAGTGAGAAGCCACGCGCTTTTAAAGCTGCAACAAGCTCACCTCGCCGCTTCTTCACAGAAGGAGTGGATTGTTTCTTTAAAACTTGCATCCATTTATTTACTACTAAATGATGGGGCAAGTTATCTTGGACGCCAGCAATTTGTGCTTCATATCCCATTGCTCCTATTAGTCGCAAATGAGATTGTTTTTTAATATAATCAGCTATAGCTAATACATCACTAAGTTTATGCAACGGCGAACGACGCACTCCGAAGTGAAGCTTTCTACCATATCTCGTACTCATATCGATATCCAAGCATAGAGGAATAAAACCTTTTTCCTGTTTAGCTATTTGCTGTACCATATCCACTTGTTGCAAATGATCAACCATACAAATAATATGCGCACCATTTTTATTAACTTCCGCTATCTGTTTCAGCGCTTCTCTATCGACCGAAGGATAGCCGATTAATATGTTATCAAATCCTTTATTGTGTAAAAATAAAGCCTCTTGAGCGTTATAGCACATTAAACCTTGAAATACGTTGCTTGAAGCTAAAATTCGCTTTAGCACAGGGATAGAACGAATAGACTTCGTGGCAATTCGTATCGTCTTGTCATTTGCCTGTCGTGCAATAGCGTTACAATTATGGTCAAACTGATCTAAATGAAGAACTAATCTCGGCTGTGATTTTAAATGAGAACCTTGCTTGTGCAATTTATTCCCCCGCTTTCTTTGGATAATGAAAAAACTCTGACATCCTTATTCACATGTTAGAGTTTTTTCAGCTTATCCTTACTATCTAAGTAAATCTTCTTCAACAGACGTTATTTATTCCTTCATTTTCTAGTAACATTAGAAAAACTCGGCTTGTTGCCAAGTCTTATGGCGAATGGCGTAGTTTTTTCTTATTCTATAAACCTTTAAACGTTTATACCTTCCTATAGTGTAAGGGGTGACCTGAAGTTCTTAATTATATTAGCCATTTAGGTGCTATTATCACCGCCTTAGCTTTGTTTGAAAGCGGGAATATTGCAGCACCTTATATGCTAAAAAACAAGCTATAATGAACGAGCACCTCGTCGTTCCACAACCCTATTTAATTTTTTTATAGTAACAACTTTACTTACCCACTTGCCGTTTTTTCCATCTTCTCTCCCGATCCCTTTGCACGATTCATATACAACTGGATAGCTAACATAAGAATAAAGGCGGCCAATCCATATACATCCGTATTTCCTTCTGGATAAATTAATAACAGCCCGATTGCTATTGTTAAAATACGTACAGACCAGTGAAGCTTTACATACCAAAAACCAATCAAACCTGCGCCAATTGCAATCATACCCGTAATGGCTGTAAATAATATCCATCCGACCTCACCAATCGATGTATCAATCATTAAGAGTTCTGGCTGTAATACAAACATATACGGAATAATAAAAGCAGCAATAGCCAGCTTAGCAGCATTTATCCCCGTGCGAATTGGTTCACCGCCTGAGATACCTGTAGCTGCAAAAGCAGCGAGTGCAACTGGTGGGGTAATATCAGCTACAATACCGAAATAAAACACAAACATATGCCCCGCAAGTAGTGGAATAGCTACATCTAAATGATCATTTAAGGCTAAAATAGCTGGTAGGGCTATCGTGGATGTAATAATATAATTCGCTGTCGTAGGCGAACCCATCCCTAGAATGATCGACGTAATCATGGTGAAAAATAACGTTAACAATAATTGCATATCCGCCGATGTAGCTATAGAACCAGCAATATCTACCAAACTATTTCCTAACTTTAATCCTAGGCCTGTCTTTGTCACAACACCTACAATAATACCGGCGCACGCTGTAGCTGCAGCTACACCTAAAGCGGTACGAGCACCTGATGTTAGAGCGGTAATGAATTTACGTGGTGTTATACGTGTTTCCTTCATAAATATACTAACAACTATCGTAATCCCAATGCCATAGAGCGCTGTTCGCTCAATGCTAACTCCTTCAAATAGTAGCCAAACAATCGCTATGATCGGTAGAAGTAAGTGAATTTTTTTAAGTACTTCTTTCTTAGGTGGGATTTGATCTTTGGGTAGCCCGTACAAACCCATTCTTTTTGCTTCTAAATGGGTCATAATCCAAATACCCGAAAAATATAAAATAGCTGGAATTAACGCAGCTTGGGCAATTTGCCAATAGCCTACCCCTGCAAATTCAATCATTAAAAACGCTGCAGCACCCATGATGGGGGGCATAATTTGCCCACCTGTGGACGAAGCCGCTTCCACAGCACCAGCAAAATTTGGTTTATAGCCTAATCTTTTCATCATCGGTATGGTATATGAACCCGTCGTAACCGTATTTGCTACAGAACTTCCCGATATGGTTCCATTTAAGGCACTGGAAAAAATGGCTACCTTCGCTGGTCCTCCAGTCCGTTTTCCGGCAAGCGAGATAGCTAGATCGTTAAAATAATTACCAACCCCTGTTTGTACTAAAAAAGCACCAAACAATAAAAAGAGGAAAATATAAGTAGAGGAAACTTGCAATGGTGTACCTAAAATCCCTTCTGTTGTAAAAAACATGGTGTCGATAAGCTGTTCCAAACTTAACCCCTGATGCGCCAACATACCAGGCATTTGCCTACCAAATAGCGCATAAATTAAAAACAGACTAGCTATAATAGTAATGGGTAGCCCTACTGCTCTTCTTGTTGCTTCCATAACAAGTAAAATAGCAATTCCCCCAATAACCATTTGCACTTCTGTAATACCGCCAATTTGCTGTACAACTGTTTCATAATATACAGGCCAGTACCCACAAACAATAATGGATAATACGACCAAAATATAATCATACCAAGCAACCCGAGACTTGATTCCTGTTCTTCTAGCTGGAAATAATAAAAATATTAAGGAGAGTGCAAACCCTAAGTGAACGGTTCGTTGAATGTAGGCTGTTTTTTGCCCAAATGCTCCTGTGTATAATTGAAAAACGGAAAACGCCAGTAAGCCAAAAAAAACAATTCCTGCAGCTATGCCTGCAAGCTTTCGCGTATTCGCTTCTGTATCGTACTTTTTCAGTAATGCTTCTTGTTCTTGTTTCGTTAGCTGATCTTTTTCATCACTCATGTACTCTCACTCCTTTCAAGTATTGCCACAGCGTTACGTCGTCAATTTGTAACGTAAACCACGCTCCTGGTTGCACATAATCATTTAAATAAACTTGATATTGTGCGTTGTTTCCCCAAACGAGTCTATTTTCAGAAACAACCTTTCCATTCCGAAGTTTAATTTGATCAAACGTTTGATTTATGTTTTTTATATGATATTTGCCATCTTCATACGTAAATGCTTCCCCTTCCTGCGCATTAGCTGGCATACCAATAGCGAATTCTTCATAGATTATTTCCGTTTGCTGTATGGTGTTCTTATGTGTAACTTCATATTTTTCTACGACATCCGTTAAATGAATAGAATGCGTAAAAATATGTTGAAAAGCATCTCCCTCATCCAAAGGAAGAAACATGGCTATTTGCTCTGTATTTTCTTTATAAAAAATAAGTGCCGTTTTAAAAGGGGCAAAAAAGGCAATTAAGCAGGACAAACTAAGAATTATAATGGTTATAAAACACCATTGTTTTCGGTTTAAAGCACTCATATGATATTCACCTAATTTTTATTTAATGCTACGATGGTTATATTGTTAAATTTTTCCTATAGCAATAGAAAAATCGATCGACTATTCTCAACGCATCCACAGCGAAAAAGTGCTGTCTTTTTAATTTTCTATCCTCTAAAAACAGAAAAACCGGCAGCAAAATTCGGCAAACTCATTTTACTGCCGGTCCTATCCCGCACAAATCTATTCAGAAGCAGATATTCCTTCTTCGTCAAAATATTTTTGAGCTCCTGGATGTAAATCAATTCCAATACCATCAAGAGCGGATTCTTTGGTTATAAACTCACTCTTATCATGAGCAATTTTGTCCGTGTTTTCATAAATTGCTTTTGTAATATCGTAAACCACATCTTCAGAAAGACTATCTGTTACAGCAAGCATTGCTAAAACGGCTACTGTCTGGACATCTTCTTCTAAGCCGTATGTTCCAGCTTTGATCGTATCACTTGCATAATATGGATAGTCTCCTACTAAGGCATCTATTTTATCTTCAGCTATCGGAACGATGTTCACATCTACTTGAGCTTTTAATCCATCAACAGCCCCAGTCGGCGTTCCCGCTGTTATAAATGCTGCATCAATGTTTCCGTCTTGAATTCCACCTGTAGACTCTCCAAAATCAAGATTTTGTTCTTCAATATCATCCATTGACATACCATGAACTTCTAAAATCTGCTCGGCATTTACAAATGTTCCAGATCCAGGCGCACCAACAGATACTGCTTTCCCAGCTAAGTCCTCGACAGAAGTAATACCTGAATCCTTCGTCGTTACAATTTGAATGGTTTCTGGATAAAGAGAACCGATTGCTTGCACATTATCAACAGGCTCTCCTTCAAATGAATTGATTCCTTCAACAGCATTCGAAATCACATCTGTTTGGACAAATCCTAGTTGGGCATCGCCATCTCTTAAAGCAGCTACATTATCAGCAGAAGCATTAGACGATTGAGCATCTGTTTGAATTCCCGTCTCGGCCTTTATAATTGTTGCCATCTCTCCACCTAAAGGATAATATGTGCCACTTGTTCCTCCTGTAAGTAAGCTTAAAAATTCTGGCTTTTCCCCATCTTCGTTATCCCCTTCATTTGCATTATCTTTGTCGCTTTCCCCTCCACATGCAGTTAGTAATAATGCAAAGATAAATAAGGTAACCGTTAACAAAATCCACTTTGTACGTTTCACACATACTCCCCCTTATAAACCTTGTATAAAATATATTTTAACTTTTTATACAATTTATTGTCAAACTATTAGCAATAGAACTAATAAAAGTAAAATTAACTTTTAAGTTTCGTTTTAGAAAATAGATGGAAACGATAAAAACTCCCACTATTTTAAAACTGCGGGAGCACGAAACAATCTATTCTGTTCTATTTCACTAGTTCGTTTGAATAAACAACGCTGCTTTTCCAAACTTTTAGGACAAAAGCCGGAGTTTTTCTTATACAATGAACCGTAAATGTTTTACTTTAGTGCAAAGAAACCAAAATATCTTTCACGGTTTCTTCTTGGTTCAATTGACCAACGCCTTGCCCAGCCCATAATGACTGATAAGCGGCATTATTTTGTTCTTTAGCCGCTTTTCGTATATCCTTTGTACACGCATTTTGAATCGGAAACGGCAATGCTTTCATTTGTTTTTTCTCTAACTCTCTAGTAAATGTGTTGGCAACTCCTCTTGCTGGTCTACCAGAGAAAAAGGTAGTAATCATCGTGTCCTCTCCATTTGCAGAAAGAAGGGCTGCTTTATAAGAAGGTGCTGTCCCGGCTTCTTTAGCTAGGAGAAAACGTGTGCCAATTTGCACTGCTTCCGCTCCCATTTTGAATAGTCCTTGTACTTGTTCTTTACTGGCAATTCCACCTGTAGCAACAACCGGGAGTTTTATTTGTTGTTTTATAGAGCTTAGCAAAGCGACTAAGCCAATATTACACCCCTCTGGATAGTCGGCAATTTGAAATGTGCCTCGATGTCCGCCAGCTTCACTTCCTTGGGCAACGATAATATCGTATCCAGCCTCCTCTAACTGTTTTGCTTCTTCCACATTCGTTGCCATTCCCAATAACGTAACTGGATTCGTTTTCAATTTCATAATATGCTCGTCTGAAAGCATACCAAAAGCAGTACTTATAATGGGAATTTTTTCTTCAAGCAAAACCTCCATATTTTCCTCTAAGTAATCATCTACTTGAACTTGACTGCTTCCAGATTCTATTCCTAAACGATTTCGAAACACATTTAACGCTGATTGCATTGGCTCTAAGTCATTTGATGTAGCTTGTAAATTCGTTGCAAATAAATTGACAGCAAACGGTTGCTTCGTTAATTGTTTTACTTGCTGAATGGACTTTTTCAATGCTTCTGGATTCATATAGCCTGCCCCTATCGTCCCCAGTGCCCCTTCGTTAGCCACGGTTGCAACAAGCTCAGGGGTGGTAATTCCGCCAGCCATCCCTGCTTGTATTATCGGTAGCTTCACTTTCGTCTTTTCTAAAAAACGATTCATACCTAACTCCCTCCCATAAAATACCTTTTTTATTCGAAAACTTGGCTTGCACTATATCAAGCATACTATAGTGCTCCAATTCTTGCACCATAGTTATGGAGAACAAAGGCTCGGGGCGCCCGGTTAGCAACGTAGCGAGTGGAACGAATCAACTAAAGTTTTAGGAATTACGGTGAGGAACGAACCGATGATGACTTATCGTAAGGCGATTTCGTGAAGTCGCCTAGTTGCTGGGCGCTGGAGCCGGACGTGGCTAAATAACTTAGTTAGTTTATCCACAGCTGCAAAATTTTATA